>JBASOE010000041.1:0-1717 GCA_049657925.1 Anaerolineaceae bacterium | reverse complement strand
ATCGCGTACCGACCGAAAGAATTGGCACCTTCAAAGAGTTCGCTATTCGTCTTATCACGCGCAAGGTCAGCTTCAGGCATTTCTGGGCGCTGGGCGGAATCACCCTCACTGTAAACAAGGGAGAAGTGTTTGGCTTGATTGGCAATAACGGAGCGGGGAAAAGCACTGCGTTAAAAGTAATTTCGCGCGTGTTGCGACCGACCAAAGGTCGCGTGCGCGTTTACGGTAAAATCGCGCCATTGCTTGAGTTGGGGGCTGGGTTTCACTCTGAGCTGACTGGGCGGGAGAATGTCTATCTCAACGGGGCGTTGCTGGGATATAGCCATCAGCAGATGGATCAGGTCTTTAAAAATATCGTTGAGTTTTCTGAATTGGGCCCGTTTATGGACGCACCGATCCGCACTTATTCTTCTGGAATGTACGCGCGCCTGGGTTTTTCAGTCGCGACTGCGCATCAACCTGAAATATTAATTTTGGACGAGATATTGAGCGTAGGGGATGAGTCATTTCAGGCGAAATGCCACGAACGTATGCGCGAATTTAGAAAAAATGGTGCAACCATCCTCATGGTTTCACACGGTTTGACGATGATGGAAGGGATGTGCGACCGCATTGGTTGGATTGACCATGGTAAATTGCGCATGGTTGGGGATCCAACCGAGGTCATTGCGGCTTACCGGCAGGAGAATGCCTGATGGAGTACATTCACGCAGGTATTTCAGAAGTGGTTTTGCTTGTGCCAAAGGTTTTTGGTGATCATCGCGGTTTTTTTCTGGAAACGTTTCGTCAGAATGAATTCGATCGTGAAGTAACCCCGACTGTGTTTGTGCAGGATAATCATTCTGGGTCAAGCCAGGGAATATTGAGAGGCTTGCATTACCAACTTAGACAAACCCAGGGCAAGTTAGTAAGGGCTGTGGTTGGTAAAATTTTCGATGTAGCAGTGGATATCCGTAAAGGATCACCAACCTATGGAAAGTGGGTCGGGACCTACCTGACCGCCGAAAACCGTCATCAATTATGGGTGCCGGCAGGTTTCGCACATGGATTCTACGTGGTCAGCGAGTGGGCTGAGGTGTTTTATAAGACCACGGATTACTACGCATCTGAGTGGGAACGCGGCATCCGCTGGAACGACTCGGCGATTGGGGTGGAGTGGCCGTTGGTTAATGGCAAGGAACCGCTTTTGTCCGCAAAAGATGCCGCAGCGCCACTGTTGATCGAAGCTGAAGTTTTCCCTGAAGGGTGGACGGTCAGCGCCGATACGGAGGAAACCGAATGAGAAATGTACTTGTCACTGGAGGAGCCGGTTTCATCGGCTCTAACTTTGTGCACTACCTCCTGAGAACTGAAAAAGATGTCAATGTTGTCAATCTGGACGCGCTGACCTATGCGGGCAGCCTTGAAAACCTTAAGAATCTGCCTGATGAAAGCCGTCATAGATTTATTAAAGGCGACATCACCGATCGAGAGTTGGTTGATCGCCTCTTTGCTGAAAATTTGATTGATACTGTGATCCATTTTGCCGCCGAGTCGCATGTGGATCGCTCCATCCTTGACCCAGGCGTGTTTGTGAACACCAACGTGGTCGGCACCTTCACGTTGCTCGAAGCAGCACGCAAAGCCTGGATGGTGGATAAGCTTGTACCGGTTGAGAAAGTGCGTTTCCATCACGTGTCGACCGATGAAGTGTTCGGCACGCTCTCCAGAGAAGAAC
>JBASOE010000040.1:0-9509 GCA_049657925.1 Anaerolineaceae bacterium | reverse complement strand
ATGAAGGTCATTGCCGAGCACCTTGCGTAAAGCGGCATGCAGCAGGTGAGTGGCAGTGTGGTTGCGCATGATCGAGCGTCGTCGTCTTTCGTCAACCTGAACAAGGGCTTCATCACCTGCTGTGGGTATGCCGCTGATTACCTCACCGATATGCACGATTGCGCCGGCAGCAGGTTTGCCCATAGAGCGTACCGCAATCTCCCAACCGCCCGATTGTTTTGAGATAATGCGACCGGTATCGGTCACTTGTCCGCCGGATACAACGTACATGGGGGTCGCATCCAGCAACGCTTCCACGAAATCGCCCGGCTCAACTGTTTCTACAACTTTGCCATCCTTAAAAAGGGACAATAAATGTGTTTCAATTTCCAATTGACCGTAGGGGTCGTAAGCCACGCCTTCGGAGCTGAGTTTGTTTTCTGAAACCAGTTTTTGTAATTGGTCGGAGTAGATTTGCACATTTTTTGCGCCGTTGTCGCCGAATGCCTGGCCTTTGCCGGATAAGACGCGGTGTTCTTCCATGGCTGCGAAGAAACCAGCCTCGTCAACCCTCAGGTTTTCTTCACCCAGAATATCGCGGGTGATCTCCAGCGGGAAGCCCAGTGTGGCGTAGAGTTCGAAGGCAGCTTTTCCATCCAGAGTACTTTCGCCGCGAGCTTTCAGACTTGAGATCTGGTCACTCAGCTCGGCAAAGCCAGCATCAAGAGTCTCGTTGAAGCGCTGTTCCTCACGCGTGAGGGTAGACAGGATCAAGGATTCTTTTTGTTTGAGTTCTGGATAGGCTGTTTTGTAATTCTCAATCAATACTTGAGCGACATGCGCCATGAAAGGTTCAAGTAAATTGAGTTTGCGGGCGAACCTGCTGGCACGGCGGATGATCATGCGGCAGACGTAGTTGCGGCCAACGTTGCCAGGAATGACCCCATCAGCGATCAAGAAACTGGCGGCACGAACGTGGTCAGCGATCACACGGTAGGGGGTTGGGTTGGCTGCGCGTTCGGCATCAGTTTGTCCGGAAAGCGTTTGCACCTTATCAAGCAAGGGCTTCAGTAAGTCCGTTTCATAGTTGCCTTTGACGTTTTGGATAATCGAGACGATGCGCTCAAAACCCATGCCGGTGTCTACATGCTTCTTAGGTAAAGGCAGAAATTCCGTTGGGGAGACGCGGTTATATTGGATGAAAACATTGTTCCAGATCTCAACATAGCGCAAACAATCACCATTGATTTGGCAGATATGGTTCGGCACTTCTTGCTTGTCGCAGGCGTCAGGACCAAAATCGTAGTGAATCTCGGAGCAGGGTCCGCAAGGACCTGTTTCGGCCATTTCCCATAGATTGTCGTGGCGGTCGCCCCAAACCAGGTGGGTGGGGTCGAAGTTGGGCTGCCTCAGCCAGGCTTCAGCGGCTTCATCATCCTGTGGCAGTACGCCCTGTTCGTCGCGGAAGGTGGTCGCGTAGAGTCGTGTTGGGCCCAACCCCCAAACCTGAGTGAGCAGTTCCCATGACCAGGCGATGGCTTCGTTCTTATAATAATCACCAAAAGACCAGTTGCCCAGCATCTCGAAGAAGGTGTGATGGGTGTTGTCACGGCCGACTGTGTCGAGGTCGTTGTGTTTGCCCGAAACACGCAAGCATTTTTGGCTGTCCACAGCGCGGGTGTAGGGGCGCGTATCGGTTCCCAGGAAGACATCTTTGAATTGCACCATGCCGGCGTTGGTGAAGAGCAGGGTGGAATCGCCGCCCGGCACGAGCGAAGCGCTCGGCACAACCGTGTGCCCGCGCTCGGCGAAGAAATCAATGAAAGACTGTCTGACCTGGTTACCGGTTAAATACATAGAGTGACTCCGAAATGAATGTGTAGAGGGAAAATTATACCCTTATCAGGGGGCATTTTAGAGGGTTGGCGAATGAGGATATGGGTTTGGTTTGTGAGGATGTTTTCGAATCGGGATAATTTGAACTATCTGAAACCCCGTCCCTGCCGTATCCAGCTCCGCCAAACTTCGACCTGCGCCCTCGGGCTGGGTTAATCCCGTGACACAATAGCAAACTTGTCGACTTTAGTGCATTTAGGAAATGATACAATTCCAGTAACAGACACAAATGCATCATTTTAGGAGCGAATTATGAATATCTGGACTGAGTCAAGTATAGCTTATGCAAATCAAAGGTCATACTTAGATGATTTATTTCAAGTTTACAATACTACTCCAGATGGCATTCGAAATATAACTCAAGAATTTGAGAATGACGTGTCTCAAGCATTTGAAGCGCGAGACAACGAAAAATTGATTAAGGTTCTACTTAAAGCGAAACTTTTTCCAATAAAGGATCCTTATGTCGCCTTCTTTAAGCACGATCCTTCAGCAATCGAACGGAATCTACAGACAATTAACCGGATTGCGGGTAGTCTCTACTCATTAGGTTTGGCAAAAATAATTGAAAGAAGTACTGAGCCAAAGGAAATGAATCGTCAAATTGGTCCTATGTTTAGGCGCTGGTTGCTGAACAAATCATTGGGAATTTTACCTGTCAGCCTTTCAGAATTTCTAGCAAATGAAAATAATGCAATTCTTGATTCTACTGATAAGATGGCAAGAACATTTGCAAAAGAGCATCTCAATTATTCTCGAAACAAAGGTATTGATTTTGTCGCCAGGTTCAACAAGAAATACATTATAGGAGAAGCGAAATTTATCACAGATGACGGTGGTCATCAGAATAATCAATTTTTAGATGCGCTTGAGTTGATCCAAGATACTAGAGTGAAAGCCATTCGCATCGCGATTTTAGATGGGGTACTGTATATACCCAGTAAAAGGAAGATTTACAAGGAGATTTCTGATCCATATAACGATTTTCCAATCATGAGTGCACTTGTTCTTCGAGATTTCTTGTACCAAGTCTAAGATGAATAACAATCTACTTATCCAGGGAGAGAACACTTCAGCATTATCTTACCTGTTAAACGGTAGGAATTTATATGGTGAGATTGACCTGATTTACATCGACCCTCCTTACGCCACTAACGCAGATTTCACTTTTGATGACGAACGGGCAGCGACAATTAGCAGAACAAATAAAGGTCGCCTTGCATATGCGGATAAATTGATTGGACCAGAATACATAGAGTTTCTTAGAGAGCGTTTAGTACTGTTAAAAGAATTGCTTTCTCCGAAGGGCTCAATCTACCTTCACATCGACTACAAAATTGGCCATTATGTGAAATGCTTAATGGATGAAGTTTTTGGAATAGATAATTTCAGGAATGATATTACACGCATTAAGTGTAATCCAAAAAACTTTTCTCGAATTGGTTATGGAAACATAAAAGACATGATTTTGTTTTACACGAAGGGAAAAGATCCGATTTGGAACGAACCCATAGAAGATTATCATCCGGAAGACATCAGTAATCTATTTAGAAAAATTGACCATGATGGGAGATTTTACACAACAGTTCCACTTCACGCCCCGGGTGAGACCGAGAATGGGGACACTGGTGAACCTTTTATGGGAATGATGCCTCCGAAAGGGAGACATTGGAGAGCAAAGATTGAAACCTTGATGGAGTGGAATGATCGTGGATTAATAGAATGGTCAAAGACAGGAAACCCTAGAAAGAAAATATATGCAGACGAACGGGAAGGTAAACGAGTTCAAGACATATGGGACTTTAAAGATCCTCAATCGGTAAAATACCCCACAGAGAAAAACTTGGACATGCTGAAGAGAATCATCCAGACATCTTCAAACCCTGGGAGTGTCGTATTAGATTGTTTCGTGGGCTCAGGTACCACGCTTATTGCTGCCGAGAGTCTACAACGGAATTGGATTGGGATAGACCAATCGCCTCAGGCTATCAAAATTACTTTTGAGCGCTTACTAAGTTTTGTAGAACAAGATTCGCAGCGCAATCTTGGCTTTGATTTTTTAGGGTTGGCGAAGGAAAACTTAGACAATTTTTCACGTGAACCATATGGATTTCTTTTTCGACCGACTGTGCCCAAATTTAACACCATGAGCACGAAAGGTTTTACGTCATCACAATAATCCTTAGCAAAAAATTGTTAAATTATCAAGTCAATGAAGTGCTTTGATTGTGTCGTTTTCCTAGCTTATCACATATGATGTTTACCCATCCTCTTTACGACAAGCATAGGCTGAATTAGCTTACGAACGAATGAGCACAATTGATAATCTGAAGGTCATAACCTGTGCTCGGTCGGGAGACCGGTGCAATCAGCATTGAAAAACGGATTCAAAGCCAGATCCTTCCCAAAAGAGGGTCAGGATGACGCAGGTTGTGGGATAGATAGGACGCGTTTACTGTAAATCGCAATCAGGCTGAGCTCAATCTATATTATGCAGGCCGGACAAGGCGCGGAGGAGGACGTTTTTGTCGGCGTATTCGATATTCCTACCAGCAGGCATCCCCCTCGCACAGCATCTAATGGTTCGCTTTGTACTCTGTTAACCGGCGAGAACAAGAGGGGACTGTAAACCAGCGCTCCACTCAACTTCGAGACCCACTCGGCGCAAGCAAGCTCAGGCTTGTCTGTGTGTGGATGCAATGCTCAATTCCCTCAATGATTTCCCTGAGATGCTGGGGATTGTTGACGAAGTCAAAAAGCTCGCTGTTGATGGTCAGGACGGGGCTCTCGGCATAATCTGACGACCACTGCTGGTAGTAACTGTCGAGCAGTCGTAAATAATCAGGATCGATTGTGTCCTCAATTGAACGAGCGCGCTGCTGAATTCTTTCAACCAAGGTCTCAACTGACGCGACCAGTCGGATAAGTAGTGAGGGTTTGGGTAGCTGCTTCAGGACCAGGTCATACAATTTGAAGTAGGCTTGATAATCGCGATCGGAAAGATTATTCAGGTCATGCAGCGCGCGGACAAAAATATGGGCATCTTCGTAGATACTTCGATCCATAATGGCAGAGCGGTTCGAACTTAACAGCGTTTCCACTTCCTGGGCACGGTTGCCTAAAAAGTACATCTGAAGATGAAATGCCCAGGTGCGCATATCCGCATAGAAATCTGCTATATAAGGGTTGTTATCCACTGATTCGTAGGATGCCTGCCAGTCAAAGTGTTGGCTTAATTGCTGTGTCAGTGAGGTCTTGCCACTGCCAATATTCCCTGCCAGGACGATCAGATGCTGATTTTGTTTTAATGTCTGGTTCATTCATCTCTCATTTGCCCGCAGGCAGAACGAAGCTCAATCCATATTCTGCCGGCCGGAGAGAGCACGCTGGAGTGTGTTTTGGTCAGCATATTCGATATCGCCACCAGCAGGCAGGCCACGCGCCAGTCTGGTGACCTTGATGCCCAAAGGGGCAATGCGCTGTTGCAAGAACATAGCGGTCGTATCGCCTTCCATGCTGGGGTTGGTAGCGATGATAACCTCCTTGACTGGGTGGGCTTTGAGCCGCTCGAGCAGGGAGAAAACCTTGATCTGATCCGGTCCGATGCCTTCGATAGGTGAGAGCACGCCCTGCAAGACGTGATATTTGCCCTGGTACGCGCCGGTGCGCTCGATGGCCAGCACGTCCAACGGCTCTTCAACCACGCAGATGACCTCATCGCTGCGGTTGGGGGAGGCGCAAATGTCGCACAGGTCCTCACCTGCCATAGTGATATTGAAACACAGCTTGCACTGGCTGGTTTCCTGCTTCATGGCTTCAAGGGCATGTGCCAGGTCGAGCGAGACCTCATCAGATGCCTTGAGCAGGTAAAAAGCCAGGCGCGAAGCGGTTTTTGGGCCAATGCCCGGCAGGCGCGCGAAAGCCTCAATCAGGTTCTGGACTGGATCAGGAACGGCACGCATTAGGTTTAGCGGCCTCCAAAACCTGAAAGCAGGTTGGCGAAGGGTGCCATTTTATCTTCATGAAGCTTGCGGGAACTCTCCAAGGCCTTGTTCATGGCGGTGAGCAGCAAGTCTTCAACCATTTCAGCATCGCCAGCGCTCAACAGGTCAGGCTGTAACTTGACCTCTACTACGTGCTGGTCGCCGGTCATTGTGACGGAGACGCCACCGCCGCCAGCGGTTTCGGTGACCTTTTCTTCGGCCAAAGAAGCCTCAGCTTGTTGCATTTGTTCCTGTAATTTGGCGATTTGCGCCATCATACCGCCCTGATTGCGGGCACCCATCGGTGCATTATATCCTTTAGCCATTATTACTCCTTGTCTTTCTTGGTTTCTACTTTTCTGACCTTGGCACCCAATTCTTTCTCAGCCCGTTCCACCAACCCGCCAGGTTCATAGCCTGTGGCCGACTGAGCAACTCCCTGTCCAACAGTGGCAAGGATTTCTACCGGTTGACCAAAAAAGTCGATGAGGGTCTTTTTGATGGTGCGCAAGGTTTTATCGTTATTAATTTTCTCATACAACAACGGACTGCTGAAATTGAGGGTAATCGTGTTACCTTCGACGGCGGATAATTTGCATGAATTCAGCAAGGCAGCAGCCATCGGGTCAGCCAGCTTAACATGTTTCTTGACCTCACTCCAGTGTGAGGTAACCAGATCGAGCGAGAGCGCCGAACCAGGCGCGAAAGCAGGTTTTTCAGGTTCGATTTTGGCTTTAGATTCTGGCTTTGTTGCTTCAGGCTCTTTACGAACTGGACTTGGGGTGAAGACTGTCGCTGGATCGACTGGTTTTGTGGTTGTGACTGGTAATGGGTCAGATTGCGTGAAAACTTCATCAGAGATCGCGCTGGAGTAGGCTAATTCCAGACCCAAACCGGGGTGCCAGTTGGCTTTGAGGTCGGTAGCCGCCTCGCTGAAACCACCGATGATGCTGACCAAACGGGGGATCGGGAAACCCTTGGCTTGCTCGGTCATCTTGGCGCGAACTTCGGGCATCAGCTCGAGCGATTTGCCGCCTTCCAGCTTGATCACCAGCAAATTGCGTAAGTAATCGACGATCTGTCGTGCGAATTGGCGCGGATCGCTGCCGGAATCGAGAGCCTTGTGAATGATTTCCATGCCACTGGCGCGTTCAGAGTTAAGAATGGCATCGATCAAATCAATCACCGCCTGACTTGTAGCCGTGCCGAGCGCGTCCTGGGCGGTTTGCAGTGTTATCTTTTTCGAAACCGAAGAAAGTTGATCCACCAGCGAGATGGCGTCGCGCAGGCTGCCGGTGGCCTGACGTGCGACCAGGCTGAGCGCCTCATCGTCAATCTGGATTTTTTCCTTTTTGGTCAGGGTTTTGAGCTTGGCGATGATGGTTTGCACCGGGATGCGCCTGAACTCGTGCCTTTGACAGCGCGAGAGCACAGTGGCTGGTATTTTGTGAATTTCAGTGGTGGCAAGGATGAAAATCACATGTGAAGGCGGTTCCTCGAGCGTTTTCAGCAAGGCGTTGAATGCGGATGTTGAAAGCATGTGCACTTCATCGATGATGTAGACCTTAAATCGGCCTTGGCTGGGGGCGAAGCCTACTTTGTCACGCAGGTCGCGGATGTCTTCTACACTGGTATTGGAGGCGGCGTCGATCTCGATCAGGTCCATGAAACGGCCTTCGTTGACGGCAACGCAATTGGCGCATTTGTCGCAAGGGCGGTTGGCCAGATCAGGGTCGAGGCAGTTGACCGCTTTGGCCAACAGACGCGCGCTGGTGGTTTTGCCGGTGCCGCGCGGACCACCAAAGAGGTAGGCGTGGCCGACGCGCTCCTGGGCGATGGCATTTTTCAAAGTCTGAACGATGTGGTCCTGGCCGACGACTTCTTCCCAAAGGTGCGGCCGCCAGGTTCTGTAAAGTGCTTGTGCCATAGGTCTCCTAAGGAATTGTAAAAGTAGCTTGCTTGATGCCGGTGGAATCGGTCAGGGTCAACGTGTCACCACTGTTCCAAAGCGCGATTGCGGCGCCCCAATAAAGCTCGCGGACGGAAGCGGTGCCGACGCGGGAATAAAGCCTGACAGCGCCATTCGTGTTCAGATTAAGCACGGGAAAGGTGTAATTTTCACCTGTGGGACCGCGAATTTGCCAGTCAGACAGGTTGACCGGTTGGGAGCCGATGTTGCGAAGCATGATGTATTCAGTACTGAGATCACCTGCGCCAAAAACGTTCTCAATCACAAGTTCGTAGGCAGGCAACGGTGTTGCCACTCCAGAAATTTTGGTGGGCAGGATGAGGGTCGGTGCTGGAGTAGCGATGGACGGCTCGGGATTGGAGCGCTGCCAATAGACCAGCACGCCATAAATTGTTGCGGCTGAAACGAGCATGTTCAGCAGCAGGAAGGGTAAAACGCGCTTTAGAAACTTCATAATTAACAACCTAATGATAGCATATTTAAGCGCTCTGGCTGTTGTTCGATGGAGTCAAAGACTTCACACAGGATCAGCTGAAGAGGTTTGTTTTAACATCCAGCCTCATACTCTTAACAAATTGATAACATAAAGTTGAAACCGACTTAACTATTGCAGTTTAGTATTATTGGCAACCGAACAAACACTGTTTCTCTCCTTTCAAGAATGTTCGGATAAGGATCAGGTTGTGACTCAACACTCAAGTGATCTGAAGTAAGCGAGGCGCAGGTGAGGCGTCTCGTTTGCTTTTAATCCCGGATTTTTATTTACATTTTTGTGTTTTATGCACGCCACATAATAAGTTTGGACGAGGGTGGAACCTCGCCCTTATACGAGGTTAAATTGACCACATCCATGTAGGGTGGGTCGACCTGGACGGGTATTTCCAAGAATCTCTCATGAGTTATGAACAGGTCCGACCCACCACAAAGATCAATTTCATGGCCCCGTGATTCAATAATGACGGTGCAGTGTGATGGTGGGTTGACCCGGTATATTCCGTAGTGGGCTTAGGTCTTGAGCGGGTCAACACCACCCTACCGGGTCAGACGTGTAGGGTGGGTCGACCTGGGCGGACAATTCCAAGAATCTCTCATGGGTCAGGACAGGTCAGACCCACCACACAGATCAATTTCACGACCCCGTGATTCAAAAATGACGATGCAATGTGGTGGTGGGTTGACCCGGTATATTCCGTGGTGGGTTTAGGTCTTGAGCGGGTCAACACCACCCTACGAGTCAGATTGACCAAATTCATGTAGGGTGAGTCGACCTGGACGGGTATTTCCAAGAATCTCTCATGAGTTATGAACAGGTCCGACCCACCACAAATATCAATTCCATGACCCCGTGATTCAAAAATGACGGTGCAGTGTGATGGTGGGTTGACCAAATCCATGTAGGGTGGGTCGACCTGGGCGGGCATTTCCAAGAATCTCTCATGAGTCATGGACAGGTCCGACCCACCGCACAGATCAATTCCATGACCCCGTGATTCAAAAATGAGTGTGCATTGTATTGGTGGGTCGACCTGGATGGGGATTTCCAAGAATCTCTCACGAGTTATGAACAGGTCCGACCCACCGCACAGATCAATTCCAAGACCCCGTGATTCAAAAATGAGTGTGCATTGTATTGGTGGGTTGAACCGGTATATTCCGTGGTGGGTTTAGGTCTTGAGCGGGTC
>JBASOE010000039.1:0-5861 GCA_049657925.1 Anaerolineaceae bacterium | reverse complement strand
ATGAAAAAAGCAATGATCAGAGCCTTACCCGAGGCGGAATTAGCGCGCTTCCAGACCCTCCAACAGGGCAATGACTGCGCTTTGCATGCCATTTCTTCTGCCATTTATCTGTTAACTGAAAAGTATTTCACTCCAGGCGATCTCATTAATCTGGCCAATAGACTTTGGTGGCGCGGACGTTTCTATCGCATCCTACCCAGCTCGGGTATCTTTCCACACATGCAGTTGGGTCTACTCAATTACCTCATCAGGCACAACAACTTACCTCTAAAAGCCAATTTGCTGCATCTATCACCCGAAATTCTGCGCAACCTGCCGCACGACGATGATATCGCTGCCTTGGTAACCATTTACTGGCCTCCCAAAAAAGCGCCCGGCATCTATCTGGGCGGCACTGAGTTCAATTACAACGGCAGCACCGGACTGAGCGGTCATACCATGCTGTTTTCAGCATACGATCCAAACCATGTCAACGGTCGTATCGGTCTGACACCCTGGGGATTTATCAATTCGTGGATCGAAGGTGGCGCAGATCTGTTTTGGATGACCGACGAGGATTTCAGACGCGCCTGGTCTTTTCGTGTGCCTTGGATAGGCTATAATGCCACATTGGTTATCTCAAGATCAGACAGGACAATTTTTACCTTATGAAACCAATTCAATTAATGTTAAAACTCTCGCGTAAATATACCCGGGAGCTTGTCATTACGACCGTTACCATGCTGGCTCTCGTTGGTGTGCAATTATTGATTCCCTGGTTGATTAAGAATGTTATTGCCAAGCTGACTGACGGTACACTCTCCACAGATACACTCCAATTCATCACTCAGATTTCCTTGATTGCCTTGGTAGCATTCGCAGTACGGGCAATTTTACAGTACATCAGATCCTATGCCTCACACGTCGCAGGGCATGGCACAGTTTCAGTCGCCCGGCGGTACGTCTATGAGCACCTGCAAAAACTTTCCTTGCACTATTATGAGGACAAACAAACTGGCCAGTTAATGTCCAGAATCCTCAACGACACGGACCTATTTGAGCGCATGATTGCACATGCCATCCCAGATGTCATCGTTAGCGGCATCACTCTAATCGGCGTTTCCATCATTCTTGCCAGCATGAACTGGCAGTTGACACTAATCTCGTTGATTCCCATTCCGTTGATCATTTACGCCTTGCGCGCCTATACGCTAAAAGTCCGTCCAGCTTTCAGTGTCAGACAAAAAGCAGTCGGTGAACTAAACGCAATTCTGGCGGATAACCTCTCTGGCGTACGTGAAATTAAAGCTTTTGCCCATGAAGATCTTGCCCTTGAGCAGGTAGGCACTCAGATTGATCAGGTTTATGTCAAAAACCTGAAAGCTTTGCGCTTGATGGCTACTTACTCACCCCTATTTGACCTGGCCGCCGGCATTGGACAGCTATTGGTGATATTTTTTGGCAGCCGCATGGCTATTAATGGTACGCTCGCTGTAGCTGAATTGGTGGCTTTCTTTCTCTATCTGGACAGTTTCTATCAACCCGTCCGCAACCTGGGCAACGCTTACGAGGCTGTGCAAGAATCCATGGCTGGCTTCGAGCGTGTCGCGGAGATCCTCATCGAAGAGCCTGAAATTACAAACCCTGTCCACCCCCCAATGCAGCCGGAACAAGTTCGCGGCGATATCCGCTTTGAGCATGTCAGTTTTGGTTACAACGAGAACGAACTGGTCCTAAAGGACATCAACCTGGAGATCCCAGCGGGTACGAGCGTGGCGCTTGTCGGTCCTACAGGCGTTGGCAAGACCACGCTTGCCAGCTTATTACCCCGTTTCTACGACGTTAAAAGTGGTGCGGTGACTATTGATGATATCGATGTCCGCGATTGGGATCTCGATCGCCTGCACGAATCGATCAGCATGGTGCTGCAAGATGTTTTTCTTTTTCACGGTTCGATCCGGGATAACATTCTTTTTGGCAAGTCAGATGCCACTGAAGAAGAAGTCTTGCGCGCGGCTCAAATTGCCAATGTGGACGAATTCGTCGCAAAGATGCCCGAAGGTCTTGACACCTTAATCGGGGAACGCGGTGTCAAATTGAGCGGTGGGCAGAAGCAGCGCATTTCCATTGCCCGGGCAGTGCTCAAGGACAGCCCGATCCTCATTTTGGACGAGGCCACCTCCTCGATCGACACAGAAACTGAGGCGCTCATCCAGCAAGCCCTGCAGAGGCTGATCACAGGCCGCACAACCATGATCATCGCGCATCGACTTTCAACAGTAAGAAATGTGGATAAAATAGTCGCACTCGAAGGCAACACCATCACCGAAATGGGTACACATGATGAACTGCTGAAACAGCAAGGTCTTTACTACAAGCTTTTTACTGTGCAACAGCGATTGTATTAGAGCGGGAATGGCGTTTCGCTCTCGCGGGAGATCATCAGAGGTTTTACTTTGCCAGCGCTGAGTTCTTTGAGTTGACCTGTGAAGCTTTCGACATCTTCGTCTTTGAAACGCACTGTTAAGCAGACTTCAACCTCAAACTGGGTATCAACTACCTCACCAGCATGACCATGAATTAAGCGCAAAGTTTGCTCGTATAGTGGATAGTCTATCGCAAATTGCCATGTACTGGTTGGGACGAGCCTGGCTCGTCTGACCAACAGCAGCACTGCCTTAACCGCGTCCCCATAAGCCCTGACCAGGCCCCCTGTCCCCAATTTTGTGCCGCCAAAATAACGGGTGACGACCACGCAAACATTTCCGAGTCCGCTACCGCTCAACACGGCCAATGCCGGCCTTCCAGCCGTGCCCGAAGGCTCGCCATCGTCGTTGGAGTGAGAAATCGTGCTGTTACCATGCCCTATCACAAACGCAGGCACATGATGTGAAGCATCCGGGTAACGCGCTTTAATAACCTTCTGGAACTCACGGGCTTCCTCAACGGACTTCACAGGCGACAAGCTGGCAATGAACCGCGAATTGACCACGGTTACTTCCGTTTCAACAGGTTCAAGGGGAATAATTCGGTAAGATGTTTGGTTCATTGAGTTCTTATAAGCAAAGTGAATCGTTTATAATCCTACTCATCATATCATCTTGCCTGATTTTTCTTCAATCCCGATTTATTTTATTATTGGCAGGCCAAATCTGGCGGAGCGACCCAGCATGCTTTATCTACTTCTAATACTGTCAATCATCGAAGTCGTCCTGATGGGTTACGACAAACACCAAGCACAAGTGGGTGGCTGGCGTATCCCCGAAAAAGTGCTGCTGGGCTTGGGCATCGTTGGCGGCGCGATTGGTGGTTTGATTGGCATGCGCGCCTTCAGACACAAGACCAGAAAGACCTACTTTTGGGTCATTTTCGGCGTTGCAGCGATCCTTCATCTCTATCTTCTCGGAATCAACAACACCGCCCTCCTCACCCAACTCGGAATAATACCCTAAAATCGCATTTTTCGTAAATTTCCCGCTGATAGTATATAATAATCTGATACTTTAATTTTTGACAGTCGGACTGGTGGTTTACGTGGTTGAGATCGAGACAATCAATGAAATCCGACCTCGTTTGACAGGGGACTTTGAGGTTGGCGATTTTGTTCCTCGTACTGAGGCAATCGCGCGCGCATGGGAATGGGGTAAGAAAGTGCACGCTGGCCAACTGCGACTTTCTGGGGAACCCTATTTTGAGACGCATTGTGGCTGGGTAGCCTCCTTTCTCGACAAACTCGTCAGCAAGGAAGCCTGGACGATTGCCGGCCTGCTCCACGATACTATTGAGGATCAAGGCGAAACCCTCGAAGAAATCCGCGACCTCTTCCCCGGACCACTGGGCGAAGAGGTTGCTCATATTATTGATGGCGTCACCAAAATGAGCAATCCGCGGGATGGTTCAAACCGTGAGATGGAAACATTACGCAAGATCGCCATGTTCCGTGACCCAGCTGTGTTTCTGGTCAAACTGGCAGACAAATCCCACAACCTGATGACCTTAAAGTACATGCCGCGTGCCAAACAATGGCAAAAGGCTAATGAGGCCATCCGCGCCTACGGCAAGCTTGCCGGCATTTTGAACTGCTATCGCTGGCGGCGCTGGATCGAGGACATGGCTTTCCCTTATGCCGAACCGGACGCTTACGATAACGTGCGTTGGAAGATCGATGCGGACCCCCGCCTTAACCTCAACTTCATTCGCTATTATTTGGGTGAACTTGGACAGCTCTTCGAGCAGGAGGGTGTGCCTGGTTCGGTGCATTTCACGGTCAATGGATATTGGCAAGCCTGGGATAAATTGCAGCGCATGGCCCGTCGAAGGCGCTCCTCCCTGGAGGATTTCTCCGCGGTCAACGACATCGTCAGCTTCAGAATGTTGGTCAAAGAGGACGATCCCACCGCTTGTTACCGTTTGCTGGCGCGGGTCAATCGCTATTTCAGCAAAAACCTGGATCAGGATCGCTTCGATGACTATATCGCCTCACCACAAAACGGCTACCGGGCTCTGCAGGTGACAACATATTTACCTGGAACTGGCGCAATCGAGGTTGCCATCACCACCGAGGAGATGGAAGGCGAAAACACCTGGGGTGTGGTGCACCGCATCAAAAACAACCAAGACATCAGCATGTACTCTCCAGTACAGATTTTGACTCCCTATGGCGGCACTCGTTTCCTGGCTGAAGGGGCAACCGTTTTGGACGGCGTCGCGGCAATTCAGGAATTTTATCTGGACAAGATCAACAAAGTGCTGGTCAATGGAGTTGAACGTCATCTGTATGACAACCTCAATCCGGGCGACGTGGTCGAGGTAGTCACCACGGGTGTCCATCAAATCCCCATTCCTGATTGGCTGAACCACTGCAATGTCACAACTGCCCGGCGTCTGCGCACGGTTTTGGCGACCGTTGGGCTAAAGGAAGCCAGCCGACGTGGGCGTGAGCTGATCCATCCCAATTTGAGTGAACGCGGCATCATTGCCCTCGAGGATGTTGACTCTTTGGACCCCAATCGCATCGAAGCGCTGCTGGGCCTGCTGGCTTGCGCCAACCTGGATGACCTTTACGCGGCCATTGGCGATGGCGCGATCTATCTGAACGAATTTACCGAAGCCCTCGATTTGGTAGGCATCTCCCGATCGGCACTCAACTGGGTGACCGTCGCGGTTTCAGGTTCCAACAATGCCAACCGCCCCGGGGTACTCTCATATCTGGCTGGCTTGGTTTATGAGGCTGGCGCGAATATCCTGCGTACCGTCAGTACGACCACCAAGGAAGGTTCTTTCTCTCTGCGCATGGTCCTGGGCGGGCTTGATGACGAAAGCAAACAAAAACTGACTTCACTTTTTGAGCAAAGCCGCTTTCCCCTCGACAAAGTCGAAATCGTCTGATAGGTGAACACTCTCAACAAATTACCTTATGCTAAAATTAAGCCGACTGAGTGAATAGTGAAAAATTACGCTCAACCACAACTCTTGCACAACAGGACTCATAGATGACCATCAAACGCGATTTTCGCGCTTTCACAATTTCGCTATTTCTTGCCTTGCTTGGATTATTGGCAATGTTTTCTCCTCAAGTCGTCAGTGCGAATTTAGAGCCACCTCAGACAGTCTTGCCACCAGTTGGACCCGGCCTGGTGGCGGCCACACCAGACCTCAGTAACGCCAAGGTAAAAGCCTATTACTTCTACTCCAATTCCTGTACCCATTGTATTGCCCTCCTTGAAGAGGTAATTAAACCTCTTGAGAACAAATATCCTGGTCAACTCGATATTCGCTTGCTTGAGCTTGGCAACCCCGATTATTACCGGGCTATGATAGCCGCGGAAGCTTACTACGCGGTCAAGCCTGAAGAACGCGGCTTGCCCACCATGCTGATCAAT
>JBASOE010000038.1:0-3464 GCA_049657925.1 Anaerolineaceae bacterium | reverse complement strand
CTGTCTCCCCCCGTTGATCACCCTTGGAGAACCTATGGAAAGAAACTGAATGGTAAGCCTACTGTTGTGATTAATTAGGACACTTCTATTTAGCCAACATTAGGACATTCCTATTTAGCCTTGACATGGCCGACATTATATATATACGAGTAATTGTTTGAAACTGATAGAGCAGAAAGTCCTTGCATGGGTAAATCGAAGGTAAGATTATTGAGAGATTTCTTACATTAAAGAGATGTTTATGAACATTGATGAACAAAACCGATCTGATATCGAAGCTGTCCTTTCTCATCGATACGACCTCGGGTACGACTTCTGGACGACAGTCGATAAACGTCTGCAAAAGGGATCCCCATTTACAATCTTTGAAAGCGTTCAGTATCTGCTCGAATTGGGTGTTGATCTTGAAAACTCCATTCTAAAGCAGAGTGCTGACCTTATCTTCAGCGTCTGGCAGCCTGATGGCAGATTTAAAACTTATCCAGGGAGCACAATCTATCCCTGTCAGACCGCAGTAGCAGCTCAGACACTTTGCCATTTAGGTGTTGCTTCAGACGATAGACTAAAGCTAACTTTCCAGCATCTGCGCGAGACCCAACACACTGATGGCGGATGGCGCTGTAACAAATTCTCTTTTGGACATGGTCCTGAAACAGAGTATTCCAACCCGGGTCCCACGCTTAGTGTATTAGACGTCTTTCGATATAGCGACGAAATGAGGCATGAAACAGCGCTAAACCGGGCAGTCGATTTTCTCCTGGACCACTGGCTCATCCGCATTCCAATTGGTCCCTGCCACTACGGAATCGGAAGTTTATTCATGCAGGTTGAGTACCCGTTCCGCAGTTACAACTTATTCAACTTTGTGTATGTGCTTTCATTTTATAACCGAGCCAGATCTGACCAACGCTTCCTTCAGGCTTTTCACACTCTTGAAGCCAAGCTTGTAAATGGGAGGATCATAGTGGAACGGGTTGTGCCAAAATTAGCAAAACTTAACTTCTGTAAAAAAGGGGCACCAAGCGAGCTGGCTACCCGACGTTATCAAGAGATTCTCACAAATCTTGGCCAGTGAAAACTAATGGATCTGATCCTGCGGGCATGATCAGAATGCTCACCCATCAGGTATAATTTGCCGCGATGAAATACCATATTTGGACTGAGGGTTGTCAAATGAACGTAGCGGATTCGGAGCGCATCTCGCGCTCGCTCGAAAGCTTAGGCCTCGAGCAGACCCGCCAGCCCGATCAAGCCGACGTAATCCTGCTTAACACCTGTGTTGTCAGACAGAGCGCGGAGGATAAAGCATTAGGTCGTTTGAACTCCCTTAAACCGCTCAAACAAGCTAATCCCAATCTGACCATCGCCTTAATGGGCTGCCTGGTTGGCGTTCAAGGTAATCAAGCACTGCAGAAACGTTTCCCTTGGGTGGATGTTTTTGCTGCCCCCTCAGACCCAACCCCGTTGCTGGACCACTTGCGCAACAGATTCGACTCTCCAGACTCTGAGGACTGGCGAAAGAAGATAGATCTGGCTCTCGATGAAGAATTTGGCATCAGCTCCCCGAGTGGAGATCGTGAAGTTTCTGAAAACTTGCCGATTGTATTAGGTTGTTCACATGCCTGTGCGTATTGCGTCATTCCACATCGTCGGGGAAAGGAACGTAGCCGGGACGCCAGCAAGATACTCAGTGAGGCTCACCAAATGGTCGCGGAAGGTGTCAAAGAAATCGTTCTGCTCGGACAGATCATTGATCGGTACGGCCTCGATCTTGCTAATAGCCCTCACTTACCTGAGTTGCTTGGCATGCTAAACGACATCCCCGACCTCAAACGCATCCGCTTCCTGACCTCCCACCCCAACTGGATGACCAGCGAATTGATCGACAAAGTAGCTACCTTAACCAAAGTTATGCCGCACATCGAAGTACCGATCCAGGCTGGAGACGATGAGATTCTAAAATCTATGCGCAGAGGTACTACAAATAAGCAATATCGCGAATTAGTTGCAAACATACGTGAGCGTATTCCCGGTGTATCGATCGGTACCGACATTATTGTTGGGTTTCCGGGTGAGTCCGAAGCGGCATTCCAGGCAACTTATGATTTGCTTGAAGACTTAAAGCTGGACGTCGCTCACCTGGCGCGCTATTCCCCCCGCCCCAACACCTATTCGGCAATGTACCTCCCAGATGATATACCCGCCACAGAAAAGATGCGCCGTTTCAGAGCGCTCGAGAATTTACAGGAAGGCATCGTCACTGAGATCAACAAGAAATTCTTGGGTGAGACACAATCTGTCTTGTTCGAGGCTAAATCAAAGAATCGTTGGCGCGGTCGCACACCTACCAATCGCTTAGTCTTCGCTGAGAGTGATGAAAATTTGCGTGGACAAGAAAGACCAGTGAAGATTACCTGGACCGGTCCTTGGACGCTGATTGGCGATCTCACCGGCTAATTTCTACTTCGTTTTCTCTGGATATTGACATAAATCGTTAACCGGGCAAACCGGGCATTTGGGCTTGCGCGCCTGACAGATTTCCCTGCCCAGTCTGATCAGATTTAGGTGCAAAGGACCAAATTGGCTGGGATCGCCAATTGATTCCAAGTAGGTGTGGGTTTTTGCAACATCAAGCTGCTGTGAGCGAAACCCAATGCGTCCGCTGACCCGGTAAACATGCGTATCTACTGGGAAAGCGGGCATACCCATTGAGAAAACCAGCACGATCGCAGCGGTTTTCGGCCCAACTCCCTTCAAATTAGTCAACCAACCCCGTGCTTCCTCGATTTCCATCTCTTTCAAGAAGTCCAGATTGATCTCACCAGCACGTTCGCTGATTGCTCTGAGCCCAGCTTGGATGTTCGGTCCTTTTTGATTGGCCAGACCGGCTACACGTATACAATCCTTGACTTCTTGCGGGTCTGCGTCCCGAACCTCCTCGTAAGTGGCAAATTGGGATTTGAGCGAGGCATATGCCTTATCCCGGTTGATGTCGTTTGTATTTTGTGAAAGGTAGGTGAGTACTAATTCGTCAACCGCCGTACGTTCGTGGTCAAGATCGGGTGTGCCGTAGAATTCGGTCAGCCGTTCACTGACCTTAGCAAGCAATTCTCGGTGCTGATCGAGCAAATTCATTCCGATCACATTCCAATCAAGATGGGTTGGCTAACCCGAATCTCACCGACTTCCAAGCCGCGCCAATTCTTTAAAATGGGCGTGTTGAATTCTGCAAATTCGTCGGCTTGCATTTCTGTTTCAAAACCCAAGCCCGTCAATAGCGCAACAGTAAGTGCATCTGTAGCTCGTCTCGAAGGATCTCCATCTGAGAATTTAAATGCGATACCCATACCCTTAGAACCTGGGTGGAGCGCATCAGGCAGTAATCCAATCATCTGGTAGCCTTCCGCTCCCCCTTTCACCACAGCTTTTCCTTCCATGACTCTCATCAAAGCTGTATCAAAGCC
>JBASOE010000037.1:0-24475 GCA_049657925.1 Anaerolineaceae bacterium | reverse complement strand
CCTATAGATGCACTAAATGCGGATATCGTTTCGATCAATTTCAACATTTTGCCGACGATCCGCTTGAGATTTGCCCCAATTGCCAAGAGATCGCCCTCCGCAAGGTCTATCAACCGGTTGGTATTGTATTTAAAGGCAAAGGATTTTATGCTACAGACAACCGTTCACCCTCCGGCATGGCGAGCCAAAAATTAGACAGCGGTGATCATAGCTCATCCAACGCATCTGACAAAACGGCATCCACTGAGACCGCCCCGAAAACTGCTGATAAACCAGTTTCCACAGAGACACCCAAAGAGAAAACAGCAACACCTGCCTCAGCATCTTAAATTTGAGATCAGTCAAACCCATCACAGACTGAGGGTTCGACATTAAGAACACTCTATCTGATCATCGATAAAAGAAAAGCAGCTCACCTTAAATGAGCTGCTTATTAATTAATGACCAGTTCTTATTGACCGCGGGTAACGTTTGTGAAAATCACCGGTTGGCGGCGGGTATCGTCGTAGATCAAACCTTTTGCCATGTTTTGCAGGTCGCGTTCGAGGTTGTTGCTGGGTGAGACCATCAGTCGTTCCACCCGGCGGCGCATTTCAGCGAAGAGCGTGTCGGCTTCCTCGTCAGCAATAAACCCCTTTGATTGAATGTTGAGTTCCCTAAATGCACCATTTTTGGGCTCCAGCACCAGGTTCAAGACAACGACGCCGTCATTGCTAAGCTGCTCTCGCTCTCGCATGGTGGAGCGATCGATATCGCCAACCCCGGTCCCGTCCACGAAAACGTAACCGCCCGGAATGCGTTCTCCAAGTGTCAATTCACCGTGGTTGAAGTTGATTACGCGGCCGTTCTCGACAATGGCGATTTGTTTTTCATCCATTCCGATTGATTGCGCCAGGCGTGCGTGTGCTTTGAGCATGCGCAATTCGCCATGGGCGGGGATCAGATAACGCGGTCGCACGATGTGCAGCAGCAGTTTCATTTCTTCCTGGCTGGCATGCCCGGAGACATGCACCGGAGCGAGGGATTCGTAGATCACCTCGGCCCCTTTTTCCATCAGGCGATTGATGGCTCGGTAAACAGGCTCTTCATTGCCAGGGATGGGGTGGGAAGACAACACGACCGTGTCGCCAGTCTGAATTTCAAAACGTTTATTGGTACCATTGGCCAGCCTTCCCAGAATGGAAAGGGGCTCGCCCTGAGAACCAGTCACCATCAGCACAACATCCTTTGCTGGCATCTTTAGCGCAACATCCAGTGAGACAACAGACTTTTCATCGAAGTCAACATAGCCCAATTCCTGAGCTATTTTGATGTTTTCAGTCATCGACAGACCGACAAAAGCCACTTTACGACCAAATTTGACGGCCGTGTCGTAGATCTGGATTATGCGGGAAATTAGCGATGCGAAAGTGGCGACGATGATGCGCCCCTTGGCATTCTGAAAAACCTGATCAAAAGCCGCGTTAATCCCGCGCTCCGAAGGGGTCCAGCCCGGATTCTCAGCGTTAGTCGAATCAGCCAGAAGTGCCAATACACCACGCTGAGCGAATTCAGCCAGCTTGGCGTAATCGGTTGGCCAATTGTCGACCGGGGAGTGGTCAAATTTGTAATCACCGGTCTGAACAATCAGCCCGGCTGGGGTGTCGATTCCGAAGCCCACTGAGTCGGGAATGGAATGACAGACGTGAAAGAAATCAACCTTGAATGGACCGATCTGCACCGTTTCACCAGCTAAAACTTTTTGAAGTTTGATTGCGCCGGTATAACTGCGGCGGTTGAGTTTGTTTTCGATCAGTCCAAGGGTTAACGGGGTGCCATAAATAGGTGCGTTAACTACTTCGAGCAGGTGGCTGATGGCGCCGATGTGATCTTCATGACCATGGGTGATGATGATGCCTTTAACTTTGGAAGCGTTTTGCTTGACATATTCGAAATCGGGGATGATGTAATCGATGCCGATCATGTCGTTATCCGGGAACATCATCCCGGCATCCACAATGAGGATCTGGTCGTCATATTCGTAGACAGTCATATTTTTGCCGACCTCGCCCCAGCCTCCCACGGGGATGATTTTTAGTGTTTTATTTTTCATACTTTCCTTACTGGCTCATTTAAACCGGTGAGCGTGCCGGATAGGTTCAAATTATGTGTTGTGGGGAAGAGGAAAACCTGTCCTGAACAACAAAATACCCCCCAAGGGGCATATGCAGTATAGCACGTATTTTTGGATCGAGTCAACCATGATGTAGAGAGGAAGCGAATTAATAATTCTCGGACGTTTTGCTGACAAATTTCTAACATCCTGCGTATAAAAATGAAGCATAAACAACAAACATTTACTTGATTGGAGGTAAAAATGGCTTATATGATTAGACGACGTCCGTTTGGGAGAGACCCATACTGGAACAGAATGATGGAACAGTTTTTTGGAGAGGAATCAGAACCTTTGCCATCCGGTTTTCCATTGGATGTAATTGAAAACGATCAGGAATTTTTGGTGAAGGCCAGCATGGCCGGCTTTGACCCGTCAAAACTTGAGATCACTTACGACAACAACACTTTGACCATCAAGGGTGAGGTGAACGAGGAAAACTCAGATGAGGCAGAAGGAAAGTATCACGTGCGTGAGCGTCGCTATGGCTCCTTTGTGCGCAGCATTACCATGCCTGAGTTGATTGAGCCTGATGGAATTTCGGCTGACAGCGACAACGGCATCCTGACTGTGCACCTGCCGAAGAAACCTGAGACCCAGCCGCGTAAGATTTCGATCAACACGAAGGTTGCTGAGACAACCCAAGAAAACAAAGTCATCGACAACTAAAAGAGCGGCAGCACATTTTTTGACCCCCCGATTGTAAACGATTGGGGGTTTTGTTTTGTGAATGAGGGCTTCTGCGTAAAAGCATGCTCGTTTTCCTGGGGCATGCAGAAGGATCTGACTTGGAATTTGGCCAGCTTTATGGCTGGATCCTTCGCAAAAGAACCTCAGGATGACGAGTAGGCTGGTTGTCGGGTTAACGAGATATTCGAGTTGGTCAAGTCCCAGGTTCCTTTCTCTGAAGGGTAATGATTCAGATATAATTTACTCACACTGTTCACCCAATGGAGGCCTCATGAAAGTCGAAAAATATCGCGTCCCAAGCAAAGGCAAGATAAGCCTTAAGAATTACGACCCAAACGAGTCCGAATTGTTCAATGGCAACAAGAAAGACGGTGCAGAAGCACTGACCAAGCTCAATAAAGAGATTGAGAAATTACAAGAACAGCTGTATGCCGAAGGCAAACACAAATTGCTGATCGTACTGCAGGCGACTGATACTGGCGGCAAGGATGGCACGATCCGCGCTGTATTCGAAGGTGTCAATCCCCAGGGGGTTAAGGTTGCTTCGTTTAAGGTGCCCAGCGCTGTGGAATTAGCACATGACTACTTGTGGCGCATCCACGCCCAGGTGCCGGGTAAAGGTGAAATGGTCATCTTTAATCGCTCCCATTACGAGGATGTGTTGGCTGTACGGGTTCACAATTTGGCACCGGAAAAAGTGTGGTCGAAGCGTTATGACCATATCAATGAGTTTGAAAAGATTCTCACTGACGAGGGCACAACCATTCTCAAGTTTTTCCTATACATCGACCAGGATGAACAGGCAGAACGTCTGCTGGCCCGCATCGAGGACCCCACCAAGCAGTGGAAGTTCAGCCCGGGTGACCTGGAAGAGCGCAAACTGTGGTCAGAATATCAAGCGGCTTTTGAAGATATGGTCAACAAGACCAGCACCGATTATGCCCCGTGGTATGTTGTGCCAGCCAACAAAAAGTGGTATCGCAATCTGGTGATCGCGCAAATTGTGCGTGACACCCTTGAAGGATTTAAGATGGATTATCCCAAGCCGGCAGAGAACATCGAGCAATACCGTAAGCTTCTGCTGGGCATGGTAAAGCCCAAAGTTAAAGCGACTTCACAGGTGGAAGCTCCCAAAACCGCTTCTGATTCTGCAGAGTAATATGCCTGGACAATCTTCGGAGCCGTTAGATGCCGTGCTGGTTGGTCGACTCCAACGAGAATATCTGTTACCCCATAATCGTCCCCCCCGCCTCAATGTCTTGGGCGGGAATCTTGCCTACGCAGCAGGCGCAGTGGCTTTGTGGGATGGCCGTGCGGGGTTATTGACACGCGTCGATAAAGAATTTCCGCTTAACTGGCTTGAGCCATTCACAAAGATCGATTTCGACATTGAAGGTGTCCGAATCGGAGACGAAAGGATTGATGACCGCCGTTTTGTGGCTTATTCGGACCCAATGACTGCGCAATACGAGAACCCGCTGACCTATTTTGCTGAGCGTCAATTACCTTTTCCCAGAGAGTTGCTGGGCTACAACCTGGGACCGACCCGATTGTGCAGCAAAACTGACTACCAACCCTATTCTTTGCGCATCACTGATATGCCCCATGCTTACCTGGAGGTCTCAGCTGCGCACATTTGTCCGATCGATTTCTTGTCACACAAGATGCTCCCCTCGCTTTTAAAGGCAGGATTGATTCAGACCCTGACCATGCGGGCATGTGCGTGTTACATGGACCCAAGTTATTGGGGAGAGATGAAAGGTTTACTCTCGGACCTTACCGCATTTTTGGCTACAGAAGCTGAGGTGTTAAGGCTTTTTCAAGGGCGCAGCGTTGACCTGTGGGAGATAGCTGAGGCTCTGGCTGACTACGGACCAGAATTCGTGCTGATAGATGTAAAAGATGGTTCACGGTGGGTCTATGATCGGGTGTTAAAGCGCAAATGGATTGTGCCCGCCTACCCGACAGAGCCTGTCGATATAACCGGGGTCGCGCACGCTTTTGATGGGGGTTTCTTAGTTAATTTGCGAAAATACTATGATGTTATCGAAGCAGCGTTACGTGGACAAGTTAGCGTAGCCTTTTGCGCAGAAGGCTCAGGCCCGGCTTATTTGCTGGATTCACTGCCAGGATTAAAAGAAGCCCGGGTGGATATTTTACGCGCGAGGGTTATGGCTGTTTAGTGGCAAGGTTGACGGGGGAATCGATCAGCCGTATTTCGTAGAGAACGTCCCAAAGTTTTCCGGTTACAAACAACCGCTTGGTGGCAGGGTCATAAACAATACCGTTTAAGACCTCGTTGGGATCAGCTTTGTTGACATCGGGTGTCAAACCAGACATATCCAGTACCGTAAGCACCTCTCCTGTTTCAGGGTCGATGCGCAGGATGGTTTCGGTGGTGTAGACGTTGGTATAAATTTCACCCTCGATCCATTCCAATTCGTTCAATCTTGTGGCAGGGATGCCATCCTGGGTTACTTCAAGCACACGCAGGACTTCAAAAGTCACTGGATCGATCCAGCGCAAATCAGCGCTGCCATCGGACATGATCAAGTTGGTTCCGTCTGTCGTCAACCCCCAGCCCTCGGTGTCGTATTGCCACGTGTTGATGAGCTCCAGGGTATTGAGATCATAGACAAAGCCGGTGTTTTCTCTCCAGGTCAGTTGGTAAAGTTTGTTGTTCAAAAGCGCCAGACCTTCACCGAAGTAACGATCCTCCAGTGGTTGATCTTGCAACACCTTGCCAGTTTTTGGCTCCACAACGCGCAGACTGGAGTTGCCGTAAGTACCAGTGCTTTCGTAGAACAGTCCGTTGTGGATCAACAGACCTTGTGTGTAGGCAGTGGGGTCGTGAGGGAATTGGTCCAGCACTTCGTAAGTTGCTGAAGCGTTTAGATTCCGCGGAATTGAGCCATTGACCTGACAAGCGCTCAACAACAGTGACCCGAGCACTGAAAGAGAAAAAAGCAGGCGGAGAAAGAATCTGATAGTAGGCATCTTGAGCATAATTGTAATCTCCAGACCGAACAAGATCCACACAACTTTCCGACCCCTGCCCAGGTTTCCAGCGGTAACACCGCGGAAAACTTGAATTGTGAGATCAATTTGTGTATACTAATGTTAGAAAGTAGGAAAGTAAGAATAAAACTACTTTAAAGGAGAAAAATGTTAGCTGAATTACGGTCTAAATCTCAGATTACCATACCCAAAACGCTTGTTGAAAAACTGGGGTTAGTGGAAGGCGATAAGTTTGAAATTCTTGAGGACGATGGTACCATCTATTTGGTGCCCGTCGAAGTTTACCCAAAAAAGTATATCGAAGAACTTCGCTCAGAAATCAACCAGGTAAAAGCGAAACTTTCGCGTGGTGATCTACTCGTATCTGATTCTGTGGAGGCTTTGTTTGAGAAATTGGAAAGCAAGTGAAAAAGATCCAGATCAGCTTCACAAATCGCTTTCAGAAGCACTCCGCGGATCTTTCCGAGAATGAGAAGAAGCAGCTTAAGAACAAACTTGAGCTTCTCTCAAATAATCCTCTGCACCCTTCTTTGCGTGTAAAGCGCATCCAGGGAACAGAGGAACTGTTCGAGTTTAGCGTTAACATGGATATTCGGGTCATTTGGTATCTTGAGACAGATGAACTGATCATTCTGGTAGACATTGGCCACCACGACCTACTAAAAAGATATTGATAATTCTTTAGACACGAGAGGATATTATGACAGACGTTATTGATCGCTTTTTGCGCTATGTGAAGATAGACACCCAATCGGAAGAAAACTCGACCACTTACCCCAGCACCACCAAACAATTGGATCTGGCACGGGTGTTGGTTGAGGAGTTGACGGCTTTGGGAATGCAGGAAGTGAAGATCGATTCGTGGGGCTACGTAACGGCGACCTTGCCGGCAAACACCAGTGAACCCCGACCTGTTGTCGGCTTGTTGGCACATATGGATACCAGCTTTTCAGCCAGTGGCAAGGACGTCAAGCCACGCATTGTCGAAAACTACGATGGCGGTGATATTTTACTCAACGCTACGCACAAAGTTGTACTTTCCCCCACGGACTTCCCCGAATTACGCGCTTATCAAGGGGAAGATCTGATTGTCACCGATGGAACCACCTTGTTAGGGGCAGACGATAAGGCTGGGATTGCCGAGATCATGAGCGCGATGGCTTGGTTGATCGCGCATCCTGAAGTCAAGCACGGTAAGGTTAGGGTTGGTTTCACTCCCGATGAAGAAGTTGGGGCGGGTGTGGACCACTTTGATGTCCCCGCTTTTGGTGCAGACTTTGCTTATACCCTCGATGGCGGACCAATTGGAGAGCTGCAGTTTGAAAACTTCAACGCTGCCAGCGCTGCGATTAATGTACACGGCCGCAGCGTGCATCCTGGAACAGCCAAAGGAACAATGAAAAACGCCGCGACCATCGCCATGGAATTCCATGCGCTGCTACCGACTTTTGACCGACCAGAGTTTACCGAAAAGTACGAAGGTTTCTTCCACTTGGTTGGCATACAGGGACACGCCGAAGAAGCAACGCTGCGTTACATCATTCGCGATCATGACCATGGAAAATTCGAACAACGCAAGATAGTTATGGAGGATGCCGCGGAATTTCTCAACAAGCGTTACGGGGTCGGAACGGTTGAAGTGGCGATCATTGACAGCTATTACAACATGCTCAAGATGGTTGAGCCCCATCCGGAAATCATTGAATTTGCCAAGGCGGCTTATCAGGCGGTGGGCATTGAGCCACGTGTTATTCCGATCAGAGGTGGAACGGATGGAGCCAGACTGTCTTATATGGGTTTGCCGACCCCAAACATGTTCACTGGCGGACACAATGCTCATGGCCGCTTTGAGTACATCCCGGTGAAGAGTCTTGAAAAAGCGGTTGAGATGATTGTGAAATTGGTGGAGCTGATCGGGCAGTAACGCGGGCAGATAGACTTACTCAGTTGAAACAGAACGACCCCCTGTGCAAACAAGGGGTCGTTGTATTAATCAGTAATACTAATCGCAACAGCCGCCATCACCACAGGTGGTTTCGTGGCAGCTTGCACAACCGCCATCCAGGCGACCAGCCGCGATCTCATCTTCCGTTGCGGGGCGGATGCTCAGGATAGTGACATTAAAGAAGAGGTCTTTGCCAGCCATAGGATGATTCATGTTGAGTTCGACAAAATCTTCGCCAATGGCGGAGGCAACAGCTTCGAACAAATGACCCGATGAGTCGCGCAGACGCATGGTTTCATTCAGTTTGATTTCAAAATCTGCTGGGAAGGCAGTCCGATTAACCTGGATGACCTGTTCAGGGTCGAACTCACCATAAGCATCCTGGGCTTTGGCAATGACTTCGCGGGATTCGCCAAGTTGCATGCCCGTCATGGGCGTTTCGAGACCGGAAATGATGTTCCCATGGCCATGTAAATATTCGAGGGTATTGGATTCAACTTCTTCACCGTCGACGGTCAAATTGTAAGCAATCTGTACGACAGCATTATCTTGTACGGTAGTGATTTCGTTTTCTAACATTTATCTCCTATCAAGCGTAATTAGACTTTTTCTCAGCCGCCACATTATAACAGAAGCATGGCAGAATAAGCATCGTTTTTGTGTAAGAATTGCTGGTGGTTATGAATGAACCAAATGGTTGACTGTTTTCAACAATTAGCCTAAAATACTTGCTATTTGATAAATCTTCTCAATAAGAGTAGCATTAAGACATTATGACATTCATTTCTAAATTTTCATCTGCGGGATACCGGGTCTCTGGTCCTCGTCGGCACGTGTATATGGTGCTTGAGAGGGCTTTAATTCCCATGACTCCATCCGCGGTACACAGGGAATTAGTTGCCCAAGGTAAAAGTGTGGGGATCGCCAGTATTTATCGAACACTTGACCTGCTGGTGAAACTTGAACTTGCCAAAGTTGTTTTAGAGTTGGACGGCACTACCGGATACGTTGTCTCAAAAGAAGGACACAATCACACCCTGGTGTGTCAGAACTGTCACAAGATCTATGAATTCGCCAGCTGCACCGATCTTTCACCACTGATAAAGAGAGTTCAAACTGAGACGCAATTCCTCATCAATGGGCACATACTCCAGTTATTTGGAACGTGCCCGGATTGTCAGAGAAAAGATGAAAAAAATGCTTAAGCGTGTCATGATTTTGATGGCTGCGTTGTTGATGCTCAGTGGCTGCGCGGAAATGGTGAAGCCAGTTGAGACAGACGCAATACAAGTAACTGTTAGCATTCCGCCCCAAGCCTGGGTGGTCAGGCAAATTGCAGGCGATCTGGTGAACGTACAGACGATGGTCGGACCTGGAGATGACCCGCATACTTATGAACCTACCCCGGCCCAGATGGTGGCACTGACCAAAACTGACATTTATTTCACCATTGGCATCGAATTTGAAGACGCCTGGATGCCCAAACTGGCAAATTCCAACCGAGTCATGAAGTTGGTTGCCTCTGATTTTGGTGTTCAGCGCATCTCATCCGGTCCGGTTCAAGATCCTGAGGCTTCAGCATCAGCGAGTAACGTTCAAGAAGGACAGGACCCGCATATTTGGTACAGCCCGGAGCGCATGAAACTAATTTCACAAAACATTGCCAACGAACTGTCCGATTTCAATCCGCAAAACAAAGCCACCTATCAAGCCAATCTTGCACAGCTCATTTCTGAGATTGATCAATTGCAGACCGAAGTTGGAGAAAAACTCTCTGGGTTGCCGAGAGATCACTTTTTGATCATTCACCCAACCCTGGGGTATCTGGCAGAAGATTATGGGCTGGTGCAGATCGCGATCGAGTCCGAAGGCCAGGAACCTGGACCGGAAGCCATGGCAGCTTTGATCACGGAAGCCAGACAATATCAAGTTAGCGCTGTGTTTTACCAGAAAGGCAACAACATCAGGGTAGCTGAATCGATAGCCAGGCAGATTGGTACCAGCCAACTCTTTGAGATTGACTCCATGCCCGAGGACTGGCCAGCAGGCTTGATGCAGGCAGTTGATGCGCTTCGGGAGGCTTTAAAATGAGACCATTTACTGAACAAAACCAATCTCCCTTGATTGATCTTGAGGGGGTCTGGGCTGGCTATGAAGCTGATACTGTGCTTGAAGATGTCTCATTCAAGTTGTTTGAAAACGATTACGTTGGGCTGATTGGTCCGAACGGGGGTGGCAAGACCACATTGATCAAGGTCATCCTTGGTTTGGTTAAACCTTCCCGTGGGCGCGTGACAGTGATGGGTGAAAGCCCCGAGATTGGCAGACAAGCGATTGGATACGTGCCTCAAATTCAGCTTGAAGATCGCTCGTTTCCAATCAGCGTTTGGGATGTAGTCAGTATGGGTCGACTAAAACCAGGTTTTGTAAACCTGAGGATGAGCTCAGCAGACAGACAGGCCATCGAGATTGCTCTGAATCAAACTGGTATGGCTGAATTTTCGAAGCGTTCCATGAATGAACTCTCGGGAGGTCAGCGCCAACGTGTTTACATTTCCCGTGCTTTGGCCACGGCGCCAAAAATATTGCTTCTGGATGAGCCTACGGCGAGTGTGGATCCCCAGGCAACCACTCAGATCTATGACTTGCTGAGCAAACTCAACCAACACCTCTCGATTTTATTGATTTCGCATGATATGACAGCGATCTCAACTTACGTCAAGACCATCGGCTGCATCAACCGCCGATTAATGTACCACCACGAGAAGATCCTGACAGAAGAAATGATTCAGGCAGGCTACGAATGCCCAGTGGAGTTGATAGCCCACGGCATACCGCATCTCCATTTGTCCGACCATCATGATGAGGATTCACATGCTGACTGATTGGCTGGCTTATGACTTCATGCGGAACGCACTATTGGCGAGTGTCTTGGTCAGTATCGCCTGTGGGATCATCGGTACGCTGGTAGTTCTGAACCGCATCGTTTTTATCAGCGGTGGAATTGCACACGCTGCGTACGGAGGGGTAGGGATTGCTTATTACCTGGGAATTGACCCGATCATTGGCGCGATTGCATTCAGCGTGCTCTCTTCGCTGGGGATGGGCTGGGTGCACCGACGCCAGCATCAACGAGCGGACACCGTCATTGGTGTAATGTGGGCGATAGGTATGGCAATTGGCATCATCTTCCTCAGCCTAAGCCCCGGTTACAAAGCAGATTTGATGAGTTACCTGTTTGGCAGCATTTTGGCAGTATCCACTTCAGACTTATGGCTAATGGGGCTTATTGCGGGATTGGCACTGGCTTTTGTAGCCTACTTCTATCGAATACTGCTGTCAATCTCGTTTGACGAGACATTCTCGACCGTACGCAACCTGCCCGTCACCCCTGTTTATTTGGCGATGATCATACTGATCGGTCTGACGGTGGTGATTTCGATGCGTGTGGTTGGTTTGATCATGGTGATCGCGCTGTTGACGATTCCACCGGCGATTGCCAACCTATTTCTCAAGGACATGGCCAAAATCATGTTGACATCTTCGCTGATTGCGGTGGCCGGCAGTGTACTTGGGCTATCGCTTTCGTACTCACTGAATTTGCCATCTGGTGCGGTGATTATCCTGCTGCTTGGCTTGTGCTACGTTGCGGCGGCTCTCGTCGCCAGTTGGAAATCCAAACCAAAATCTGTTACCCGATAATGTCACCTTTCATGCTGCGCCGTGTTAACTTTTGTTAATCAAATAGGGTAAAATCAGATTATTGCTATGAAAATTCGGGAATTTTTTGAGGGTGAAGGCGCAGTTAAATTTGGACTGTGGATGGGTCGTCATGTTTCGCTCGAGCGTGGTCGCAGTATTGCTGACTGGGTCGGTAAAATATGGTCAAAGCGCAAAGACAGTCAAAAAGTAGCTGCGATTAAAGCCAACCAATGGGTGGTGAGTGGTGAAACTTTGGATAAGGCTGGTTTAAATGTCCAAACTCAGGCGGTCTGTCAATCGATTGTCAAGTCTCTGTTTGAGTACTTCTATTTCTACCAGCACCCTGAAGAAGGCAAACTGCTAATGCGACCTTCCGCCCGTGTACAAGAGTTGATCGAAGACGTTTTAGTAAAGCGTAAACCTACCATGATATTGGGACCACATCTGGGAAATTTTGACCTTTTTGGTTTGATGTTTACCTGGTTGGGCATCAAACCATTCGCTCTCTCGATGCCAAATCCGTCCAGTGCCTATAAAGCCGAAAATGAATTGCGGCGGAAGGTTGGTGTCGAAACGATTCCACTAACCTTCTCTTCTTTTCGTGAAGCCAAACAACAGTTAAAATCTGGTCGATGTGTGATTACCGGTTTGGATCGACCAGTTGGTCAGGATGAAGTCAAGTACCCGATCCATTTCTTTGGCCGGGAGGCGAATTTGCCAGGATTTTATCCAAAACTGGTCTTGGATAGCGGAGCGATCGTCAGAGTTGCTTATGGCGTGACTCAAGCCGATGGGTCATTCCTTTTAGACTGTTCGGACCCATTTGAAATGCAACACTATGAAGATAACATCAGCGAAGTTATACTGAATGTTGAAAAAGCTGTGAGTGTGGCGGAGCAATTCATTCGCCAGGAAGCCGATCATTGGGCGATGTTCTACCCAGTTTGGCCGGAAACGCTCAAAGAAATCGAAAACCTGAACTAAAGAGGCAAACCATGACTGAGCAAATCACTCAAGCACAAACAGCAGCAAAAACAGCAACCAAACAGACCAGGGTCAACGATATATTACTTGGCCCATTGGAGCGACCTGCGTTAAAATGGCTTTCCGAACACACGCCAAGTTGGATTTCTTCTGATATGATGACCGGCTTAGGCGTATTTGCTTCAGTGCTCATCTTCTTTTCCTACATCATGGTTGGCAGGGGTGGACCCGACCCCAGAGGCAATTGGTTCCTGATGCTGGCCAGTTTTGGCTTCTTCCTAAACTGGTTTGGCGACAGTCTGGATGGCACTTTGGCGCGTTATCGACATCAGGAGCGACCCAATTTCGGCTACTATATCGATCACTCCATAGATGCTTTTAGCGCAGTGGCGATGTTTCTGGGGATTGGTCTGGCAGGGCTGTCTGATTTCACTGTAGCAACATTTGCACTGATTGGCTATTTATTGGCAATGATTTCCGTTTACCTCAAGACGCACGTAACCGGTGTATTTGTAATGACCAATATAAAACTCGGTCCTACTGAAATCCGACTGATTGCCATCATTTTCAACACAGTGGTATTTTTGCGGGGTAATAATCCGATCGAGAATTTCCCAATCCTCAACCAGCCACCCACACTTGGAACGCTGGTTCTTGGTGCCATCGCGATTATTCTTGCACTTTACTATGCTTATGAAACCATTTTTGTCGGCATCAAATTGGCAGCTCAGGACGAACTGGCGTTAGCCCGACGCAAAGAAAAAGCCATAAAAAAGGCTTTAAAAAAGCAGTTAAAGGTTGAGAGAAAAGCAGCCAAAAAAGCGGCAAAAAAGGCAGCCAAAGCAGACAGAGTTGTCAGCGAGCCGATCAACTAAACGAAGTTGTTGCCAGCGGGCCTGCACATCGGCGATCGAATTCAACCCTTAGGCGTTAGTTAATTGTTCATTCGTAGCCGGCTATAATAGGAACTGATGACCACTTATCCGCGGGTATCGATTGTTACACCGTCGTTCAATCAGGTTACTTTCCTTGAACGGACTATTCTATCTGTTCTGAACCAGGACTACCCTCTGGTGGAGTACTGGGTCGTTGATGGAGGGTCTACTGACGGAAGCGTTAAGTTGATCGACAAATACAGTAAGCATCTGGCGGGTTGGATGTCGGAAAAAGACCGCGGACAGGCGGAGGGCATCAACAAGGGACTTGCCCTGGTTACGGGCGACATTATTGCCTGGTTGAACTCCGACGATGTTTACTTGCCAGAAACGATCAGCCGGGCGGTTGAGGCATTTGCCAGACATCCCGAAGCCTCCTTTGTCTATTCAGATGTCGATTCCATTGACGCCAACGACAGAATCTTCCACCGTATGCGCTATGGCCACTGGGGTCTGACGGAGTTGATGCAATTCGATATTATTGGTCAACCAGCTGTCTTCATGCGGCGTCAAGCACTTGAACAGGCAGGATGGCTTGACTTGAGCTATCACTACCTGCTGGACCATCACCTCTGGCTTCGGTTGGCTGTGGTGGGACGACCATTTTACATAAAAGGCGAACCGCTGGCACAGGCACGCTTTCATAAAGATGCCAAGAACGTTGCTGCAGCAGCCAACTTTGGACCTGAGGCTTTCCGGATTGCCAAATGGCTCGGCGAAGATGAACGTTTTTACCCAATGAATGCCAAATTACATCATAAGATCTGGGCTGGTGCTTATCGTCTCAATGCCTATTACCTGGTGGAGGCTGGTCGCAACAGTGAAGCCCTGGGTATGTATGCCCAGGCATTTAAACGCTCACCACGTCTTGCGTTGAAGGATTGGAAGCGAATTGCGTTAGCGCTGCCAGGCGAGCAAGGAAGCAAGATAGTACGGAAACCAGTCGATTTTTTCAGACGTCTGCGCTACCGCCGCACGAAGGCAACGAAATGAGCCGGTTCGTGCTGTCTGATCAGTCCAAGGTGAGCATTGTCACTATTTCCTACAACCAGGGGCAGTTCCTGGAAGTGTGTATGCGCAGTGTGCTCGAGCAGGACTATCCCAACCTCGAATACATTGTTATCGACGGCGGCTCGAACGATAACAGCATAGACATCATTGAAAAGTATTCAGACCAATTAGCCTATTGGCAGTCCCAAAAAGACGGTGGGCAGACCGACGCCATTAACCAGGGTTTCAGCCATGCGAATGGAGAAATTTTAGCCTGGCTCAACTCGGACGATGTGATGCTTCCCGGCGCGGTGAGCAAAGCAGTCGCTGGACTGAAAGCCAACCCTGAAGCTGGCATGGTGTATGGCGATTGTTTGCTGATTAATGCCGATGGAAACACGTTAGGACACTTCCCGGCCGCCCAAACAGATTATGGCAAGCTCAGGCAAGGATACGTGCACATCCCCCAGCAAGCCTCTTTTTGGCGCGCGGAGCTTTGGCAGCAAGTTAGTCCGCTTGACAGCAGCTTTTACTTTGCCATGGACTATGACCTGTGGGTGCGTTTAGCAAAACTGGCCCCGCTGGTGTATCTGCCGGGTGAGCCTTGGGCAGCCTTCAGACTGCACGGCAGCGCGAAGTCGATCGCCGAGGACGACCGCTGCTGGCCAGAGATGATGCGCGTGCATTATCGTAATGGGGGCAAAGCGCTTTCGCTCATGACTTTGAAATACAGGGTGCGTAAACTGGTTGCGCCAATCATCACCTGGCGTCGACGTCGAAGGTATGTCGAAAAAACTAATAATTAGAACCCATCATCTTTCTACTCCAGAACAATAGAAAATCTCCGGTTACGCAATAGGGAGAGTGTTACAATCCCTGATGTTTTTGAGGAAAGCGAGCATCTATGATCCATACCAAGGACCTGACAAAGGTTTTTAAGATTGGCAAAAAGAACAAGGAAGATCTGATTGCCGTTGATGGTCTTACACTCGACATCAACGAAGGTGAAGTGTTTGGTTTCCTTGGCCCGAATGGAGCGGGAAAGACCACCACCGTGCGTATGTTGGCGTGTTTGATCGCCCCTACCCACGGCAGCGCTTCAATCGACGGGTACGAGGTTGGTAAGGACGATACCGAAATTCGTCGCCGTGTTGGCATTCTGACCGAGTCACCGGGTATGTATGAGCGACTATCCGCCGAGAAGAACCTTTCGATCTATGCCAATCTCTACGACGTTCCGGATGTCGACCGTGCCGTCGGGAAGTACTTGACTATGTTAGGCTTGTGGGACAGGCGGTACGATGCGGTGGGCAGTTTTTCGAAGGGTATGCGCCAGAAACTGGCGGTCGCGAGAGCGCTGCTGCACGAACCCAAAGTGCTTTTCCTGGATGAGCCAACCACAGGGCTGGACCCGGAAGCAGCCAAGCTTGTGCGCGATTTTATCGAAGAACTAAAAGCTGAAGGTCGCACCATTTTTTTGACTACCCACAACCTGGATGAAGCCGACAAATTGTGTGACAAGGTAGGCTTCTTCAAACAGAAATTGCTGGCGCTTGACTCACCAATGGCTTTACGTGAAAAACTGTTCGGTCGCAAGAGTGTTTTCCACTTGCGTGCGATTGACCCAACCTGGTTAACGCTGATCGGCATGCAACCGGGTGTCAACTCTGTCACCCAATCGGGTGAGAAGCTGGTAGTCGGGCTCACTGATCCTGAAGTTGAGAACCCGGCCATCATCAAGACCCTGGTCGATGCTGGGGCACAGATCATGTTTGTTGGTGAGTTGCGTCACTCGCTTGAACAAATCTACCTCGATTTGCTGCACCAGAATGAGACGGGAGGTCAAGCATGAAGCACATTCGTACGATTATTGATAAAGAATGGGCAGAAGTCTTCAAAAACAAAATGGTGATCACCATGATGTCTCTATTGCCCTTGCTGTTCACGGTGTTGCCGCTGGTGATGCTATCAGTCATGGGCACCCAAAGCATGGAAGGTCTGGACGCGACCAGCGCGGGTGTCCCCGCTAACTTTTTGGCTTCCTGTTCCGGTATGAATGCCGGTGAATGCATGCAGGTTTATATGGTCAATGAGTTCTTGTTGTTGTTTATGATGATGCCCTTAATCATTCCGGTAACTATTGCAGCTTACTCCATTGTGGGAGAGAAAGCCACACGCAGCCTGGAGCCGCTGTTAGCGACACCGGTCACCACCTCCGAATTGCTCGCGGGCAAAGCTCTGGCAGCTGCCATCCCCGCAGTGCTGATTACCTATATCTCTTTTGGGCTTTTTGTGGTGGGGTTGCACCTTCTCAAAATTGCACCAGCAGTAATTGGCTACATCCTGAGCCCCACCTGGCTGTTAGCCGTACTTGTTTTAGGCCCGATATTTTCAGTCATATCTGTGATGACCGCCATTTTTATCTCTTCGCGGGTCAACGATCCGAGGGTGGCAGAGCAAGTCTCCAGCGTGGTCATTATTCCGCTGATGACGGTGCTGTTACTGCAGTTAGCCGGTGTGGTGGTGATTAACCTCAGTTTCATGTTGAGCGCGATCGCCTCCAGTTTGCTGATCGCGGTGGGCATGGTGTATCTTGGAACAGTTTTCTTTCAACGCGAAACCATCCTGACGCGTTGGAAGTAGGAGAAGAATGAAGAAGATTGTCTTTTGCTTATTGTTTATGGCACTTTTGCTGCCGACAGGGAGTGTGTTGGCACAAACAGACACGCCATTTACAGTGAGCCTTTCCCGTGACTTTGGGTACGGGAATGGGGCGGAAATCCAGGGGCGCATGACCCTCTCTTTAAAGGGGGAAGATAGTCAGGTCGCCAAGGTTAATTTCCAGATTGATGGTGAGAGTGTTGCCGTGGTCACCATGAAACCATTCAAATTCTCATTCAATACCGACCAGTACAAAGCTGGTACGCATAAGCTTGGCGCAGAGGTGGTAACCCTCGACGGTCAGACCTACACCACTCGGGCATTAACCTATCGATTTCTGACAGGGTCTGAAGTTGGCGACGGCATGAAGCGCATCCTCATCCCAATCGGCGTGATCACCTTGCTTGCATTGGTAGTTCCTACTCTCATTCAGTCTGCGACCGCAAAAAAACGGAAGCAAAACCCTGGTCAGCCAGTCGATTACGGATATTCGGGTGGCGCAATCTGTCCGAAATGTGGTCACCCCTTCCCACGCTCATTTCTCAGCCCCCATATAGGCGCATTAAAAATCGAGCGCTGCCCATCGTGCAAAAAATGGAGTTTGGTCGGTCGGGCGAGCTTGGACGAATTGCGCAAAGCAGAACGTGCAGAAGCTGTAAAGTATGGCACAGCAATTGACATTGCTGATGATAAACAGACCCAAAAGGAAGAGAAAGATCAGCTTGACGACACTCGCTATCTGGATGGTTTGTAAATCACCTAAAAAATCCTCAATTTAATGAAAACCCTTGCATTTTTCTTGAGCAAGATTGTTTATTTTAGGATGAGTATCTCAGTCTGGGGTCAAGATACCCGAGAGAACCAGACCGGGCTGAATATTTCAGTTACGCTGAAGTGAGAACAAACGAAATCAGGCTTCATTTGTGTTAGAATCGCCCATAATACAACAGTTTATTCGGAGGATTAAACATGGAAAAGCAGGTTTCCAGTTTTGAGGTTAAAAAAGGCCTGGCAGAGATGCTTAAAGGCGGTGTGATCATGGATGTGGTCACTGCCGAGCAAGCGCGTATCGCTGAAGATGCTGGCGCTGTGGCTGTCATGGCTCTTGAGCGTGTTCCTGCCGACATCCGCGCCGATGGCGGCGTGGCGCGCATGAGCGATCCTGAGCTGGTCCTCAAAATTATGGAGGCTGTTTCAATCCCAGTGATGGCGAAAGTGCGCATTGGCCATTTTGTGGAAGCCCAAATCCTCGAAGCGCTTGGCGTGGACTACATTGACGAATCGGAAGTGTTGACTCCCGCGGACAATGCTTACCATATCTACAAACACGACTTCAAGGTACCGTTTGTCTGCGGTTGCCGTAACCTGGGGGAGGCTTTGCGGCGTATTGGTGAGGGCGCGGCGATGATGCGCACCAAGGGCGAGCCGGGTACCGGTGATGTTGTTGAGGCTGTTACGCATGCGCGCCAACTTAATGCGGACATTCGTGTTTTGCAATCTCTGCCCATTGACGAAGTGATGACATTCGCCAAAACTCACGGCGCGCCATATGAATTGTGTCTCAAGGTGCGTGAACTGGGCAAACTGCCTGTGGTTAATTTCGCTGCTGGTGGTATTGCCACTCCTGCGGATGCTGCCTTGATGATGCAACTGGGCGTGGAAGGCGTGTTCGTTGGTTCGGGAATCTTTAAATCAGGTGACCCTGCCAAGCGTGCCTCGGCGATTGTTAAAGCCACCACACATTATCAGGACGCCAAAATTCTGGCGGAAATCAGCCGCAACTTGGGTGAACCCATGGTGGGTCGTTCGGCCAGCAGCCTTTCTGAGGGTGAACTGATGGCCCCTCGCGGTTGGTAATTCTGAAAGAACCAGTCATGAAAATTGGTGTACTCGCCTTGCAAGGCGACTTTAGAGAACATCGTTCGGCCCTGGAAAAGTTGGGGGTTGTGACAGTTGAAGTGCGTCTGCCCGCACAACTTGAGGGGTTGGACGGAATAATCTTGCCAGGCGGCGAGTCGACCACCATTGGTAAACTGATGGTCAGTTTCGACCTGCTTGAACCCTTGCGTGAATTTGGCAAGACCAAAGCCATGTGGGGCACCTGCGCCGGTGCCATTTTGCTCAGTCAGGATGCCGGGCGTGAGCAGCCACTCTTGAAACTTATGGATACAGAACTCGAGCGTAACGCCTTTGGCAGACAGATCGAATCGTTTGAGATTGACCTGAAAGTTCCGTTTTTTGAGCCAACCGAACCACTTTATCATGCCACCTTCATTCGTGGTCCGGTATTTAAACGTGTTTTTGGCAGAGCTCATGCTCTGTTAACCCTTCCGGACGGGCGCATAGTAGCTGCACAACAAGGCAAGTTACTGGCGACGTCATTCCATCCCGAATTGACTGAAGACATACGTTTTCATGAGTATTTCCTGGAGTTGGCAAAACGGCTGCTCGCAGACTGAATTTTCTTGATCTGGCTGATCTGCTCAAGGCGTCGTCCTTGATGCATCATTTGGATTGTCTGCGCCTGCACACCTCTGGAACTCCACTTACCCTGCATAATTTAGTGGCTCGTATGTCTCCTTCGCACAACGCTTTAACTTACGCGTACGATCTGAAAGATTCCCCTAATTTGTACGCTCAGGTGATTAACCGCCAATTTGCTGATGGGGGGCAATTTAGTTTTATAGTTGGGGATCCGCACTCTGACCCGGGGAACATGATCGAATTGCTCGAAAAAACCATCCAAGGGGCTGGGGAATGGGGAGTCTTCCATCTGTTGGCTGACTTGCCCGAAGGAGAACCTTTCCGGGAAGCATTTGTCGGGACAGGTTTCAGGGTTTGGGCTCACCAGCGGGTGTATCGCTTCAGCCAAAAAGATGGACACGGCGACCAACCAGCTGGTAGCACGAATTTCGAATGGCGCACCTGGACACACGCCGACACGCGGGCGATGCAGCAACTTTATCACCTGGTGGTTCCGGGTCTATTCCAAAGCATTGAACCTCTGACACGTCGGGTACGCCTGGGCATGGTTGCCTATGATGAAAAAGGCAGTCTGCTCGGTTATGCCGATCTGTCCAGCGGTCCCAAAGGGGTCTGGGTACAGCCGGTGATTGAACCAAGTGTCTCCAATCCACAACTTTTGCGCGAACTGTTAGTTAAATTGCCAGAAGTGTTTGGACGACCGATTTATCTGGCTGCGCGTTCTTATCAGCCATGGACTCAAAACATGGCTGAGCAGCTGGGAAGTGCTGAGGTGAGCACACAGACCCTTTTGGTCCGCTACCTTGCAAAACCCAAACTGGCTTATGAACCGGAACGTGACTTTGGTTTTGAATCTGCTGTGCCCAATGCCGGGCGTTCGCAGATCAGCGATACCAAGCGATCGGATTGATCATCAATAGCAGGTTAAGATCTGTTTAAACCTTGCGTTTGGGCTTGTGAATGGGCATGGAAACTGCTAAATTAGTCTTTGACTGAAAAGTTTTGTGTGCAGCAGAGGTAAATATTGATAGACAAAATATTGACAGTCAGTCATCTCTCCAAAAGTTACAACAGCCACAAAGCTGTTGACGACATCTCTTTTGAAGTTCAAAAAGGTGAAAAATTCGTTTTCGTTGGTCCGAATGGAGCCGGAAAATCCACCACAATCAACATTTTGTGCACCCTGCTCAGCAAAAATGAGGGCGAAGTGCGCTACGGTGCATTGGTTTTAGGTGAGGATAACGTTGCCATCCGCCGCAAGATCGGGGTGGTATTCCAAAATCACACGCTCGACGACGACCTGACAGTACGCGAAAACCTGGGCATTCGCGGTGCGCTATATGGATACACTTCAGCGGAAATTACCAAGCGCATAGAGCAACTGGAGCAGTCACTCGAGTTTGGACGCTACATCGACCAGCGCTATGGCACGCTCTCAGGTGGTCAAAAACGTCGGGCGGATATTGCCCGGGCATTACTGCAGGAGCCCGAAATCCTCTTCTTGGATGAGCCTACCACTGGTTTGGACCCCCAAACCCGTCGGGTGGTGTGGGAGATCATCAACCAGATTCGCACGACTTTTGGCATGACGGTTTTCCTGACCACACATTACATGGAAGAGACGGATGACGCCGATGACGTGGTGATTATTGATGACGGCAAACTGGTTGCTTCCGGAACGCCCGCGGAATTGAAAAATCGTTATGCCCCAACTGTGCTTAAAATGAATACCCAGGCTCCGGCCAGATTGTTCGAGGCTCTGCAAGGCGCGGGACATCAGCCCTGGATCAGGAGCGACCAGGTCCAGGTCAGAATTCAGGACTCTTTCGCGGCGTTACCGTTGATTGATGCCTACAAAGATCAGATTATGAGCTTTGAACTGGTCAACGGCAACATGGATGACGTCTTTATCGCCATCACAGGCAAGGAGATTCGCGAATGAAATCCACTCTGAATCTTGCCAAACGCGTCATTCTAATCTTCTTCCGCGACAAATCGAACGTGTTCTTTTCGTTACTCGGTTCGATCATTATGTTGATGCTATATATGCTCTTTCTCGGCAGCGCCTGGACCAACAGCGAAACCCAGGCAATCATGCCGGGTTACATTCAAATGCAGAACCAGTGGTTGATGGCTGGGATTGTCTACATCACCTGTTTTTCGACTTCCATCAACGCGATGGGTCAGTTACCGTATGACTATCAGGGCCGCATCAGCGACGACCTGAATGTTACCCCGATTGCGCGGGGAAAGATCGTGACGGGTTATGTGATCGGCGCGTTTGTGTGTTCGGCGGTCATGACTATCCTGACGATCCTTTTCACCTACGGCTATTTGTTGGTCAAAAGTTTCGACTTACCTTCGGTTGGTCAAACATTTTTGGTCTTACTCGCAGCGCTTTTATGTATCATTATGAATTGCGCCTTTGGTTTTTTACTTGCCAGTCTTACCTCCAGTCCGCGCAGTTTTGGCTCCGTTGGAAGCGTTCTCCTCACTTTGATTGGCTTTCTGATCGGTGTTTACGTTCCCATTGGAGCGATGGGCAAAACGACGCAAGCTGTGATGACCCTGTTACCGTTCAGTCATGGTGCTTCCTTATTGCGGCTTCCATTCACACATGAGACCTTGGCGCTGGCCACCACTCCGCAGAGTCAACCGATATTACAGGGTGTACGCGAATTTCTGGGGATCGATCTGGTGATAAATTCCTTCAAGATACAACCGTGGATGAGTGTTTTGTATATGCTCGTGCTGAGCCTCGTCTTGATCACTATCTCCTCCATGAGGATTTCAAAAAGTCGTAAGGTGTGATCTGCAACTTAGCAATATCAGAAGATTGTTAGAAACTTGCAAAAAAGAATCGGACTGTCCGACATTGTCGACCATTTTAATCAACAGCTCCAGCAAAAAAGTAAAAAATCATCTACAATATCCGTGATAAGGGTTGCGATAACTCCAATATGGAAGTGAAGAATAGTATTGACATGTCAGTGATACAACAAAGAGTAACCGATGACCTGGACGCAATGCTTGCGGTATTTCCACAGGACCTTGTCCAGGCTGTTTTAGCCAATGATAATTTTGATGAACTGATTGAAGTAGTTCTTGATCAAGGGCGCAAGCCTGCTGCGCGCTTCTTCAAACATGAAGTAACTTTGCTTGATCGTGTGGTCACATCAGAAGACATCGAATTCATCACCCGGCGCATTGGCGATTTTGACGCGGACAATCGTGCGGGTATGGAAGCCACGCTGCACCGCATATCAGCGATCCGCAATCGCCACAACAAAATTGTTGGTCTAACCTGCCGGGTTGGTCGGGCGGTTTACGGCACGATCGAGATAATTAACGACCTGGTTCAATCTGGGGAGAGTATTTTGATCCTGGGTAAGCCGGGGGTGGGCAAGACCACTATGCTGCGGGAAGCCGCGCGTGTTTTAGCCGAGACCAAGCGGGTGATTATCGTGGACACCTCCAACGAAATTGGCGGTGATGGGGATGTGCCTCATCCTGCAGTGGGTAGCGCCCGGCGCATGCAGGTGGCCAAGCCTTCACTTCAGCATGAGGTGATGATTGAAGCGGTTGAAAACCATAACCCGGAAGTGATTGTAATCGATGAGATTGGCCGGGAATTGGAAGCGCAGGCTGCGCGCACCATTGCGGAACGCGGCGTGCAATTGATCGGTACGGCGCATGGCACGGCTCTTGAAAACCTATTGTTAAACCCGACCCTGTCAGACCTGATTGGCGGCATTGAATCGGTCACGCTTTCCGATGACGAAGCGCGTCGGCGCGGCACACAAAAGACGGTGCTCGAACGCCGCTCGCCACCGACCTTCACAGTCATGGTTGAAATTATCGATCGAACCCGTGTATCTGTTCATCGTGACGTAGCTGCAGCGGTTGATTCAATTCTGAGGGGCTACCCCTTGCCACCAGAAGAACGTTATTGGGATGAAAAAGGCAAGATCCACTTTATCAAAACCTCCCCAACTGCCGCGCCTACCGTGGCACAGTCGCTCAATCGCGCTGCTAATTTGGAAAAAGCACCCTTCCAGCGTTCCAAAGAACAAAATGGCAATGGCAAGAATTCTCAGAAACCCGGTCCGTTGATTAGTAAATCCAGCCGTTTTGCTGAACCGACCGGGGAAGATCCCTGGGCAGGGTTTCAGCCTCAGGCTGAAGGGGTAAAGAACCTGTTCGCTTTCGGGGTTGCCCGCAATCGACTGATGCAAGTGATTAAGAATATGGGTGTACCGGCGAGGGTGGTGCGAACTCCTGAAGAGGCAGACACTTTCGTGACGCAGCGGCGCTACTATCGTGAACGTCTCAAGCCCATTGTCGACGCGGAAGAGAAAGGTATGCCGGTCTATGTGATCAAGTCCAATTCGGGGGGTCAGATTGAGCAATTTCTTTCGGATTTGTTCTCCACCCCAGTTCCGCATGTTTCTGAAAAGGGACCGGAAAAAGCTATTGAACAAGCTCACGAAGCCATTCTGGCAGTGCAAGCCGGCGAAAAATTTGTTGATCTTGACCCGGCCAACGCGGCTATTCGGCGCAAACAGCACAGTCTTGCGCAAGAGTCCGATCTGGTATCACAATCCTATGGGAAGGATCCCAACCGCTATGTACGGATCTTCAGGGACTAAATATGTTCATCACGCTTGAAGGTCCAGAAGGTAGCGGCAAGACGAGCCAATTATCCCAATTTGCAGAATTTCTCCGAAAACTGGGCTATGAAGTTGTCACCACGCGCGAACCTGGCGGCACGTCCATCGGTGACCAAATTCGACAGGTCTTGGTCTCGATGGAGAACAAGAAACTGCATCCCCGCACCGAGATTCTGCTGTTCCTATCAGCCCGAGCGCAACTTGTAGAGGAGCTGATCAAGCCCTCGCTTGAAAATGGTAAAAT
>JBASOE010000036.1:0-9503 GCA_049657925.1 Anaerolineaceae bacterium | reverse complement strand
CAGGTGAAATCTAACCGTCCAAGCTTTATAATGTGTATAAATCTTTATTCAGAGGTCATCGATGAAACCATCTGCTACAAAAAAATCGTCCCATTCAAACAAGCCTCTTCTATCTGTCGTTCCAATTCGGGGATGGCTGCTTATGGCGGTTGTCGTAATTGCTGGAATCTGGTTGCTCACCCGCCCGGACGCATCCAACACAGCCGGCCTACCGCTCGAGATGAGCGTGGACGAGGCTTTTGAACTGCGTGAAGCAGGCGCTTTCATGTTGGATGTACGCGAGGTGAGCGAATGGAACGAGGTCCACATGCCTGGGGCGACTTTGATCCCACTGGGTGAATTGCCCAATCGCCTGAACGAAGTGCCGCAGGATCAACAGATCGTGGTGGTCTGCCGTTCGGGCAATCGCAGCCAAACCGGGCGCGACACGCTCCTAAGGGCTGGCTTCACCAGTGTTACCAGCATGGCGGGCGGCATGAATGACTGGCGCGGCAAGGGCTACCCGGTAGTGACGGGACCGTAGGTTTTATTGTGTAGGGGTATGTACCTTAACGCCATATGGATTACTTAGAATACATCCGGGTACTGGGCTGGTACGGGGACCAGCCCCTACCGAGAATACATCCGGGTATCGGGTTGGAACGGGGACCAGCCCTTAGCGATCACAACCCCAACCAACTACAACCCCAACTAACTACAACCCCAACCAACTACAACCCCAACTAACTACAACCCCAATCAACTACAACCCCAGCCAACTACAACCCCAACCAACTGCAACCCCAAACAACCACAGCCCCTAACGTCACAAGTTATTGGTATTAATTACCCAAACACGGCGAAATCAAGCGGAGGAAGGCGCAGGCTGCCGTCGGGCAGGAGCTCCGCCTGACCGATCAGGAGTGACTTGCCGGTCAAGTTGTTTTGCTGAGGCACGACCGGCAGGAGAATCTGATCCCGCTCGCTGAAGTTGGCAAAAACAAGCAATCGTTGACCCCCTTCACTCTGGCGAGTGTAGCCCAGCACGTGTTCGTTCAATGTATCAATGACCTCCAAGGCGCTGCCGGCAAATTCGGGGTGGGTTTTGCGCAGTTCAATAAGGACTTTCAGACTTGCGTAAACTCTCCCAGGCACGCTGTCTGGGTCCTTACGCTGCTCGTAGCGCTCTGGGTCAGCCTTAGCGCGGTGCACCCAGCGGCTGTCATTTTGGTGCGCGGGGTCGTCCAGGTAGCCATAATCGTTCAGCGTTCCGACCTCATCACCTAAGTACAGCAATGGAATGCCGCCGACTGTCAATATCACACCATGGATCAGCGCCATGCGCCGGATGGCCAAATTCACCTCTTCGGGTCCTTCGTCAACCAGCGCTTTCTCAAGCCCGGCCAACGAAGCGCAAGTTCCTGAGATGCGGCAATCGCCGGTTTTGGGGTTCTCCTGGAAGGGCAACCCGCGCGCGAAGGAACCCGTAAAGCGGCCGCGATAAAACTCGTTCAAAAACTGACGATGGTCAGCACCCTTGATACCCAATTTGATGGCGTCGTCGTCTGCAAAGGTCCAACCGATGTCGTCATGGCAACGCACGTAATTGACCCAAGCTGACCCTACTGCTAATTGATGCCGCGAGGCCAGAGCCTGTGAAAGCAAGTCAACCTGGCGGGTGGCCAACGTGTTCCACAGCAACGCCATCAGCAGTGGGTTGTAAGAGAGCTGGCATTCCTCTGATGAGACGTATTTGACCACGTCATCGGGGTGCACGATGGCTTCGGATTTTAAGAGAACGGCTGGGGCAACAATGCGCATGAGGGCGTTAAAACCCTGCAAAATCAGGTGAGCTTCAGGCAGGTTCTCGCAACTGGTGCCGAGCTCCTTCCAGACAAATGCCACCGCATCCATCCTGAAAACTTCTGCGCCTTGGTTAGCCAAAAAGAGCATCTCCTCCGCCATGTGATTGAAGGTGGCCGGGTTGGCATACATCAGGTCCCACTGGTAGGCGTGAAAGGTGGTCCAGACCCAGGCCTGTAGTTTGTCATCCCAGGTAAACGCGCCGGGATGTTCATCTGGGAAGATTTCGCGCAGGGTGTGCTCGTAGGCATCCGGCATGACCCGGTCAGGAAAGATCCCATATAGCTCACGGTAGTCAGGGTCGCCTTGCCTGGCTCGTTCAGCCCAGTCATGCTCGTTGGAGGTGTGGTTGATGACCAGATCGAGCACTAGGCTGATGCCATTGGCTCGCAGCTCGCGGGCAAGAACTGCCAGTTCGGTCATGCTCCCAAGCGGTGGATGCACTTCGCGGAAGGAGCTAACCGCGTAGCCACCATCATTCTCTGTGGCGGGCATTTTGTAGAGCGGCATGAGGTGCAGGTAGGTCAAGCCGAGTTCCTTGAAGTAGGGAATTCTGGTGTGGATGCCAGCCAGATCGCCAGCGAAAAGGTCCACATAACACACGCCTCCCAGCATCTGATGGGACTGGAACCAATCTGGCTGCACTTCGCGTTGTTGATCGAGCTCGCGCAGGTCAACCGGACGCTGAAAGGAGGCCTGAGCCAGACTGTGGAGCAGGTTCTCGAGGTGGAAGAAGAGGTCATAGCGCTGGCTGTAAAGCTTTAAGTAGAGATTGAACAGTCTGGGGAAGTGTGCCTGCAAGCGGTCGATGAAGTTCTGCCAGGCAAGCTGATCCGCGGCAATTTGAGTGGCGAAAGCACTTTCCAGTCGCGGCAGTAAGCGCTTTAGGGTTCGCTCAGCTTCAGATTTGTGATCCAATAGCGCACCTCGCCAATTCGATTTAGTTTTTGTCTGATCCCAGGTAATCTGGCTGTGGGGCATTGGGGCCGGAGGGCAGGTTGGCGCGGTCCTGGCCAATAGGTTTGAGCCAGACAAAACCGTAAGGGGGCAGTGAGTAATCGCCCGGCAGCACATGTTCGCCAGTCAGCACGTCCTCAAACGCGTCAGCGGTTTCTGGGATCCAGCCATTGACTTCTTCACCAGTCAGGTTGTTGAGCACCACGATGCGCTCCTGCTGCCAGGAACGCTGGTAGGCAGCCACGTTTTTCGCGCCGAAGTTGAATTGCTTCCAGCTGAAGTCGCCCCAGCCAAACAGTGGGTAGCACTTGCGCACGGCGATGAGATGTTTCACACAGTTCAGGAGCGAGTGTGGGTCGGATTCCTGTGAAGCGACGTTGACATGCTGGTAGCCATAAACCGGGTCGTCAATAAGCGGCTGGTAGAACAGACTGGGGTCAGCCTCCGAGAATCCCGCGCCGGGAACGCTGGCATCCCACTGCATGGGGGTGCGCAGGCCGTTGCGGTCGAAGAGGGCGATATTGTCGCCCATGCCGATCTCGTCGCCATAATATAGGAAGGGCGAACCACCCATGGTGAGCAACAGCGAGTGCATCAGCAGGATTCTATTGATATCGTTATCCAGCAAGGGCGCCAAGCGGCGGCGGATGCCGAGGTTGATGCGTTGTTTTTTGTCTGGCGAGTAGGTCTCCCACATCCATTGGCGTTCTTCGGGTGTGACCATTTCGAGGGTCAGCTCGTCGTGACAGCGTAAGAAGGTGCCCCACTGGCAGTTTTCTGGCAGGGCGGGGGTGCGCGCCATAATCTCTTCGATGGGGGTGCGATCGCCCTTGGCAATGGCCATGAACAGGCGCGGCATGAGTGGGAAGTGGAAGTTCATGTGCATTTCATCGCCGTCGCCAAAGTACTCGATCACATCCTCCGGCCATTGGTTGGCCTCGCTCAAAAGCAAAGTGCCGGGCGCGTAGTCATCCACAAATTTCCGCATGCGCTTGAGGAAGCCGTGCGTTTCGGGCAGGTTCTCGCTATTGGTACCCTCACGCTCGAACAGATAGGGCGGAGCGTCCACGCGCAAGCCGTCCACCCCGCGATCCGCCCAAAACTTAACCACATCCAGCACGGCCTGCTGCACGGCTTCATTGTCGTAGTTCAGGTCGGGCTGGCTGCTATAGAAGCGGTGCCAGAAGTACTGGCCGCGCACGGGGTCGAAAGTCCAGTTGGAGGTTTCGGTATCGAGGAAGATGATCCGCGCGTCCTGATACTTTTGGTCGGTATCAGACCAGACGTAAAAGTCGCGATATTTGTCGTGTTCAGGGTGGCTGGGGTCGTGCGAAGCCTGAAACCAGGGGTGCTGATCGGAAGTATGGTTGGGGATGATCTCCACCATGATCTTTACCCCACGCGCATGGGCAGCGCCAATGAGCTGTTGAAAATCCTCCACCGTGCCGTAAGCTGGAAAAATGCTGGTGTAGTCTGACACATCATAGCCGTCGTCCTTGAGGGGGGAGGGAAAGATAGGTTGCAGCCAGATAACGTCCACACCCAGATCGCGGATGTAGTCAAGTTTGCTGGTGACGCCGTTCAGGTCGCCCCAGCCGTCGCGGTTGGTGTCTTTGAAGGCGCGCACGTTCAATTCAAGGAAAACAGCGGTCTTATACCACGAAGCATTCTCTTGGTTCATTGCTTACTCCTCAACACTCATTTTCCTGACAAATCACGCCGGCTTTTAGGGACCGGCGTGAAGGCAAATCACTAAATTTCCAATCTAACCTTTGACAGAGCCTGCCATCATGCCGCGCACGAAGTAGCGCTGCAAGCCGAGGAAGACAATCAGGGGCAGGATCATGCTGACAAAGGCAGCGGAGGTCATCAGGTGCCAGTCCTGACCTTTTTCACCTACCAGGCGGGCAACCGCGATAGTGACGGTCTGATTCTTTTCACCCAGGAAGACCAGGGAGACCAGATAGTCGTTCCACAGCCAGAGGAACTGGAAGATGGCGAAGGATGCCAGCGCGGGAACGGACAGGGGCAGAATCAATCTGGTGAAGATGGTGAAGTTGGACGCGCCGTCTATGTAAGCCGATTCCAACAGTTCACGTGGGATGGTGCTGATGTAGTTGAACAGCAGATAAGTGGCCAGCGGCAACCCGAAGCCGGTATGCGCCAGCCAGATCCCCAGAAAGGTACCGTTCAACCCCAGAGCCACATAGTCCTTGAGCACGGGTACTAATGCGATTTGCAATGGCACCACCAGGAGAGCCACAATCACGGTGAAGACGATGTTGCGGCCAGGGAAATCCAACCAGGCGAAGCCAAAGGCAGCAAAAGCCGCGATCAGAATTGGGATGATGGTACCCGGAATGGTAACCGCCAGTGAATTGAGGAAGGCACCACCCAGGTTGTTGCCGGTACGGGTGATGGTTTGGCCTTGGGCATCTTTATAACTGATTGTTTTACCGCCAATCACATCTTTATAGTTCTTGGTCGTTAGGTTGGTGGCGAACCCTACCCAACGGTTCTCAGAAATGACGGCGGTGCGGGTGCGCTTGTTGCCATACCAAGTAATTAAACGGCCGTCGTCCAACTCGACCCCGTTGCGGAATTCTTCAAAGGTGGCGGTTTTGCCCATCACCTCAAAAGGTTCCTCCAGGTTCACAGATGCGGGGAGGACGACGCGCTCAACCTCCACGTTTTCCTTGTGCGGGAAGACGTTCCACCAGCCGCTGCGGAAAATGTCTTCGCTAGGCCGGAAGGAGGTGATCAGGATGCCTAAAATTGGCACCATCCAGATCACACAAATTACGATCAGAATGAAATTGTTCCAAAAAGCAGACTTTTCCTTGGCGGATCTCAGGGTTTTCTTAGCCATCAGAACCCCCTTCGTGATTGATTGAATTGGCGGACATTATTAATGATCACCGGGGTAACCAGCAACAACAGCACAATAGCGATGGCCGAGGCTCTGCCCGCGTCGGTATAGGTAAAACTTTGCAGGTAAAACTCGTTGGCGATCACGTTGGTACCGTTGTTGCCGCCAGTCATTACACGCACAATGTCGAATGTCTTCAGGCTGAAGATCACAACCGTGGTGGTAACTGTCAGCAGGGTACCCTTGATAAAAGGCACAATCACTGAGAAAAAAGTCTTTGTTTCGGAAGCGCCATCGATGCGGGCGGCTTCCAATAGTTCGGCAGGTACGCCTTTGATGGCACTGGAGAGGATTACCATGGCATAGCCGGTTTGCAACCAGATCATGATGATGATCAGGAAGAAGTTATTCCACGGCGGCAGGCTCAACCAGGGTTGAGGCGTTCCTCCAAGCTTGATTACAAGAGCGTTAAGCAGGCCAATTTCCTGGATGCCAACTCCGGTGCCCTTATAGGTGTAAATAAACTTCCAGATCACACCTGCGCCGACAAAGGAGATCGCCATGGGGGTAAAGATGATGGATTTGTAAATCACCTCGGCTTTGGTGCGATCCGCAAGCGTGGCGATCAACAAACCAAGACCAACGCTAAACGCTGTACCAAAAATTAGCCATAACAGGTTGTTGCGGAAGGTCTCTAACATGCGCGGATCGGTGAAGGCGAACTTGTAATTCGCAAAACCAACCCACTCGGTCCCCAGATAGTTGCGGAAACTGGCAACCAGTGAGCGGAACACCGGAATTGCCAGGAACCATGCCATGATTATTACAGCTGGACCGACGAATACGAATGGCTGGAGTACTTTGGAAGCCTTTGGGGGCAATTTCATCACCAACCAGTTGGTGACTATATAAAGTAAGGCTACACCGCCGACACCCCAAACAATCGCGACGATCACCTGGACGATTTGGGGAGCGTTAGCTCTCTGAAGAAATAAATAACCCTGCCACAAGACCAGAAAGGTCACCGCAGGGACGATAATGGACACCAGTAATTGACCCAGGGTGGTACCAAACCAGCCAAGGATCTTACTTACTGTTTTATTGCCATTGGGTGTTGGTGTTTTAGCGTCTACTACACTCATCCAGTCACCTCCTTAACTGTTTGAAGTTCAGAGGTTGGAGAGCAGGCTTGACACTTATACCTGCTCTCCGATTGTTCAGGTTAACTTAACCTGGCTTAGCGACTTACTCTGGCCAGGATGCGTCAATCGCCTTAAGGGCGTCTTCGCGGGTGACTGAGCCGGACACGTAATCGGTCATATACTTCCAGAAGGTACCAGCGCCAACAGCACCCGGCATCATGTCGGAGCCATCGAAGCGGAAGGTCGTGGCATTGCGGATGGTTTCAGCCACACCGCGGGTCACGGGATCTACGTACCAGTCGAGGGAAGCATCGTTGTGGGTCAGGATGGCGCCACCCTGCTCAACCCAAACCTTGAGGGATTCACCGGTTGAGAAATACTGGATGACTGCGCGCACTTCCGGACGATCATTGAACACGGCATAGATATCGCCAGCGCCGAGTACTGGGCTGCCATACTCTTCCTTGATACCGGGCAGATAGAAGAAGCTATAGTCTTCACCAGCAACGGCTTCTTCGGGGAAGAAGGTGGTTACGAAGTTGCCCTGTCGGTTGAACCAGCATTTGGGTGGGTTCTCGAACATGGGCTTGGGGGCATCACCAAAGTTGATGGTGGGGATGGCAGCGCGGCCGCCATAGACATAGGCATCGTTGAACCAAATGGATTCGATGTAGTCGAGGGCTTCGTTGACTTCGGGTGAGTCGAATTTCAGTTCGCCAGCCACCCATTTGTCATAATTCTCGCCGCCAGCCACTCTCAGCATCAGGTCTTCGATCCAGTCGGTCATAGTCCAGCCTGTGGCAGCACCGGATTCGATACCAATGCACCAGGGGGTGTCACCATCAGCAGCGATATCGGCCGTGAGTTGCATCATCTCTTCCCAAGTGGTGGGAACTTTGTAGCCAGCAGCATCAAAGGCTTTCTTGGGATAGAAGACGAAGGACTTGCCATTGGCTCGCGCCCAGATACCAGCGGCGATGGAGCCATTGGGGCCAGTCATGGTGGCAAGATCCTGCCAGGCTTGGGTATAGTTCTGCTTAATCCAATCAGGGTTAATCAGGGTGTTCATATCGATGGCATAGCCTTTTTCCACGGCATATTTCAACAGACCGGGTTGAGGATAGTCAACGATATCGGGGCGGTCACCACCATCCAGGCGGATGTTGATGCTGGCTTCAAATTCCTTGGAGCCGGTATATTGAATATCGATACCGGTTTTATCTTCAAAGCCCTTGATGCTGTCATTGAAAACGACCTCATCCTGGTCAGTGAAGGGGCCAGCCATGGTAACGACTTTGCCCTTGTATTGTCCGTCATAGGCGTTCGCCAGTTCCTGCCCTTGGGGCAGTGCGGCGACGGTTTCAGGGGCAGCGGGGGCTTCAGGAGCTGCCGGCGCCGCTGTTGGTTGGGCAGCTGGTGTGGCGCAAGCGCTGAGCACCATCGTCGCGATCAGCATGACTGCCAAAGTCGACCAAATCAAATGTTTCTTCATAGTATCTCCTTCCAATCATCGGTGAATTTACAATATTATAGTACGTTTGAAGAACCTCTTTCATCTTATCCTGGTCAGTTAACTCTCCTTCCTATTTCCCGGGTCGAACCGCGAGCAATCAATTGTGTTTCAAGCGTCAAAGTACGGCTTTCGGGTATATCCCCCCTGATCAGCCGAACCAACAGATGGCAAGAAAGTTGGGCGATCTCCCGTGCTGGTACGCATATAGTAGTCAGCCCGGGTACAGCGTATGCGGCTAAAGGCACATCGTCGAAACCTACCAACGAAATGTCTTTCGGGATGCTCAGACCGGCTTCCCGGATGGCGGACATTGCCCCCATGGCTACGTTATCACTGGCTACAAAAACCGCCGTGAACTTTTGATTTGATTTGAGCAAAGACTCCATTTGTTGAAAACCGCTTCGCGCGTCAAAATCAGCGAAGCGCACCAGCTTTTCATCGTAAGTGACACCAGCTTGCTCGAGCGCGGACTTGTAGCCCTCCAGACGTTGGGTGGCGGAGGAGTAGGGCGCTGGAGCGTTGACGATGCAGGCGATTTGCCTGTGCCCCAGGCTAATCAGGTGTTTCACGGCCATTTGTGCTGCGGCAACGTTATCAATGTCTACAGAATACAGGTTTGAACCAGGTACCTGGCCCATCATCACGCTGGGAATATCGGACTCTTCCAGCGCTTTCAGTCCTGGATCGTCATAGCGCGGGGTCATCAGGATCAGGCCGTCGATGTGGCGGGCTTTGGTGAGGGCGTGGTAGGTGGCAATCTGCTGCCCGGGCTCTACCCATTCCACCAGCAAACCGAACAGGTATTGCTTGGAGGCGTCCAGCAGTCCGCTGAGAATTTGAGGCAGGAAGGTGTCAGCGGCGATGTAATGCGGGTCGCGGGTGAGGATCAGGCCGATGGCGCGGGATTGGTTGAGCGCTAATGCGCGGGCGGAAGCGTTGGGCACGTAACTCAACGATTTAGCGGCTTGGAAAACTTTTTCACGGGTTTCAGGGCGGATGGCGAAGCGGTGATCCTCATTTAAGACAAAAGACACAGTCGTACGAGAGACCCCTGCTAAATCAGCCACGTCCTGACTGGTGATTCGCTTCTGCATTTTTGTGTCCTTTCGAGACAACTAACGCGCGTTAGCGGTGATTAATGAGAGTATAACAAATCATTAACGCAGAGTCAAGCGGAATT
>JBASOE010000035.1:0-6702 GCA_049657925.1 Anaerolineaceae bacterium | reverse complement strand
CTCGCCGAGAATCGGTCGGGTATCAATGCGAACGCAGTAAAGGATCTGGTAGTTTGTTTTCAAAAGGCCAGATCCTTCGCACTGCGTGCTCTGGATGACACAGGGAGGCTCGCCTCGGAATGACACGTGGAGATCGTCGCTCCGCCCTCGGTTGACACTCGTACAGTCTTACCGAATTCCCCGCCTGTGCCCGCCGAGAATCGGATGGGTATCATTGCGAACGCAGTGAAGCAATCTCGTAGTTCTTTTCGTCATTGCGAACGCAGTGAAGCAATCTCGTAGTTGATCAGGTGAACATTTCTGATATTCTGAAGCTCGTCTACCAATCAGTGAACTACGAGATCGCCACGCAAAAGAGCGATGACGGGATGGTTACGAGAGCGCCACGCAAAAGACCTCGCGACGACGGAATTCGAGCGTCACTGCGAACGTAGTGAAGGATCTGGCACTTCATCTTTTTGTGTCATCCAGAGCTTCTTTCTGTGTCATCCAGAGCGAAGCGAAGGATCTGGTAGTTTGTTTTCAAAAGGCCAGATCCTTCGCACTGCGTGCTCTGGATGACACAGGGAGGCTCGCCTCGGAATGACACGTGGGGAGCGTCGCTCCGCCCTCGGTTGACACTCGTACAGTCTTACCGAATCACCGCCCGTTCCCGCCAAGAATCGGACGGGTATAATTGCGAGCCCGTGAAGCAATCTCAGAGTTAATCCGTTGGGTTTTCCTGATACTTTGGCCCCCAACCGCCCATTGCCATACCACGGGGTCGCCACGCATAAGAGCTTGCGAGGACGGGATCGACTGCGAACACTTACGAAGGATCTGGTAGTTTGCTTTCAAAAGGCCAGATCCTTCGCACTGCGTGCTCTGGATGACACAGGGAGGCTCGCCTCGAAATGACACGTGGAGATCGTCTTTCTGCCCTCGGTTGACATTCGTTCAATCCTACCGAATTATCCGCCTGTGCCCGCCAAGAATAGGATGGGTATCGTTGCGAACGCAGTGAAGCAATCTCGTAGTTATTCCCGCCTGTACTCGCCGAGAATCCAACAGGTATCATCGCAAACACGAGAAGAATCCATGGCCAATCCGGTCCTTGCGAACGCAGTGAAGCAATCTCGTACAATCCTACCGAATTCCCCGCCCGTGCCCGCCGAGAATCGGATGGGTATCGTTGCGAACGCAGTGAAGCAATCTCGTAGTTATTTCTGTCATTGGGATCGCAGTGAAGCAATCTCAGAGTTAATTAGTTGAATTTTCCTGATACTTTAGCCCCCAACCACCCATTGCTAAACTACGAGATCGCCACGCAAAAGAGCTTGCGACGACAGGATCGACTGCGAACCCTTACGAAGGATCTGGTAGTTTGCTTTCAAAAGGCCAGATCCTTCGCACTGCGTGCTCTGGATGACACAGTGGGCCTCGTCCTGAAATGACACGTTGAGAGCGTCGCTCCGCCCTCGGTTGACACTCGTACAGTCTTCCTGAATTCCCCGCCCGTGCCCGCCGAGAATCGGATGGGTATCGTTGCGAACGCAGTGAAGCAATCTCGTAGTTGATCGAACAAGTGTTTTGACACTTTGAATCTCATTTCAAATCACTAAACTACGAGATCGCCACGCAAAACAGCTCGCGATGACGGGAAAAAAGAGAGCTTGGTATACGAAGCTACAATGGACCTTTGGTCATACCGCTTGAAGCAATCTCGTAGTCCCTCCCGCGCGTGCCCCCCAAGAATCGGCCGAGCAAGCGGTGGATGAGGGCTTGATATTTCTCAATCGCAAGTCAATCACTGCTTTCTGCGTCTCCAATCCTGATATACTTTTTCTATGAAACCCAATCTGGTCGAGAGACTGCTTGCTGTCAACCACGAATTCTACGAGCGCTACGCCGGCTCGTTCTCGAGTTCACGCTACAGCATTCAACCCGGTGTCAGACGCCTGCTCCCCGAGCTTATCCAAGCCCAAAACCTGCTCGACGTCGGCTGCGGCAACGGCAATCTTGCCCTCGCCCTACAAAAAAACAATTTCACCGGTCACTATCTCGGCATTGACTTCAGTCCCAACCTGCACAACCGCGTCCCCACAACTCCTGATCGTGCTCGGTCGGGAGAACGCCACGACCACTTCATTACCCTTGAACTTTCCGACCCATCCTGGCCAACCCACCTCGACCCACAAACTTTCAACGCCATCACCTGTTTCGCCGTCCTTCACCACCTGCCCGGTCGTGAGCTGCAGCGCCAAACCTTCCAACACCTCACCGCCCTCCTCCAACCCGCTGGCAAACTCTACCTCTCGGTTTGGCAGCCACTCAATTCTCCCAAGCTGCGCAAACGCTTGATCCCCTGGCAAACCCTCGATATCGACACCGCCCAACTTGACCCCGAAACCGACCTGTTGTTGGACTGGCGCGCCGAAGACCAAACCGACTCCCCTGCCATCCGTTACGTGCACCAGTTCACCGCCCCTGAGCTGGACGAACTCGCCCAAAACGCCGCTCTGACCAAGCAGGATGAGTGGTATTCTGACGGTCACGATGGCAATTTGGCACTCTACCAAACCTGGCAGCGCCCCGAGGATGAAAACCATGACTGACTCACCCGCTCAACCCAACATAAAAACCCTGATCCAAAGCCGCCTCCAACCACGCCTTTCACTCCTCAACCCCTATCAGCCACAGGTCATCAGGCTCCTCAACGGTTACACCGAAGGTCTGCCCGGCTGGATGGTGGACCTCTATGCCGCCAACCTGGTCATCAGCGAACATACTTCCCCCGGGCCCTCCAGCCGCCAAACCGCCGAGCAAATCACCCAAACCATCCACACTCAATTACCTTGGCTGCAGGGCGCCCTCCACAAGCAACGTCGCTCAACCGATGAAGAAGAGCGCAAAGGGAAGTGGCTGATGAAGAACCACGAAACACGTGAAATCACCGAAAACGGAGTGCGCTACGCCATCGACCTGCGCCTCAACCAGGACGACAGCTTCTACCCCGACCCCCGCCTGCTGCGTGCCTGGCTCAAAGACCACATGGCCGGCCTGAGCGTGCTCAACACCTTTGCCTACACCGGTTCGCTCGGTATTGCCGCTCTGGCAGGCGGTGCGCGCGAGGTCATCCAAACCGACCTAAATCCCCGCTTTTTGGCACTCGCCAGAAGGAGCTTTCAACTCAACCATTTCACCGGCAGTCAACACATCCTTCCTCTCGACTTCTTCGCCGCAATCAATCGCTTCAAGACTGCTGACCAACTGTTCGACTGCGTCATTCTCGACCCGCCCTTTTTCTCCACTACCGAGGCTGGTTTGGTCGACCTGGCGGGCAACTGGCGCGGCTTGATCAACAAAGTCCGCCCAATGGTTGCCCACCAAGGCTTCCTGGTGTTGGTCAATAACGGCCTTTACGTCTCCGGTCAGGCGGTCATGGCTGAAGTCGATTATTTGTGCTCCAGCGGCTATTTTTCGGTCGAGACAAAAATAGATGTGCCTCCGGATTGTGTGGGCTACCCTGAGACTATCATCGGAACGCCCCCTGTCGACTCCGCTCCCTTTAATCACCCCACCAAGATGATCATCCTGCGCGCCACCCGCAAAGATGGCCGTTGCGCGACTGAAACAGTCTGCTTCATCACCTTTCGTAGGGGCAAGGCCCTGTCCTTGCCCTCGGTTCTGAATAAACGCATCTTCGACAATCCCGTAAGGGCGAGTTCCTTGCCCCTGTGCCCGCTCCATAGATCCCCCATGTGGGGCCTCGAAGTGGACGGGTACCTGTGCCCGCTCCATAGATCCCCCATGTGGGTCCTCGAAGTGGACGGGTATCGCCCTTTTTCAGTGTCATGCAGAGCCTCTTTTTCAGTGTCATCCAGAGCCTCTTTTGCGAAGGATCTGGCACTTCATCCTTCTTTGTGTCATCCAGAGCCTCTCTTGCGACTGCGAAGCGTCCCCTTTCGGAAAGGATCTGGCACTTCATCCTTCTTTGTGTCATCCAGAGCCTCTTTTGCGACTGCGAAGCGTCCCCTTGCGGGAAGGATCTGGCTTTTGCTCTTACAAAACAATCATGTCACACCAAAAAGTCAACGTCCAGATCCCTCCTGCGTCGGGATGACACGATCAAGCGCCACCCTCGCCCTGGATTAAAATCGAAACGCGCTTTCAAAAATTCCGTAAGCCGCGTTTAACATTGAATTCACCTGACAAATTAGAGTGAGTACTTAACGAACTTTTCTTTTTGTGTGCCGCAGATCGGGCATTCCTCGGGGGCATGGCCAAATTCGATGTAACCGCACACCGGGCACAGGTAGAACTCGGACACATCCAGGTCTTTACCAGCCTTGGCAGCTTCCAGCGCTTTGGTGTAAAGCTGGGCATGCACTTCCTCTGCTTCCACCGCGTAGCCGAACATCCTGGATGCCACATGGTTTTCCTTTTTGGCTTCCTCGAGCATGGGGGGATACATTTCGGTGAATTCGTAGGTCTCACCGGCAATGGCAGCTTCGAGGTTCTTGACTGTATCGCCCAAACCCTGCATGGCGCGCAAATGCCCACCAGCGTGAATGCGTTCGGCTTCAGCGGTAGCTTCGAACAGCTTGGCTATGTTTTGGTAACCCTCCGCTGCGGCACGTTTGGCAAAGTTGGTGTACTTTTGGTAAGCCTGGCTTTCACCAGCGAAAGCGTTGTGAAGATCATCTATGGTTTGTGACATTTTTCCTCCGTAATTGATTTGAATTTAGTTAAGTATATCCTGAGAATTGTCATTGTTGGGACATGATCAACCAGACATGATCAACCAAAAGGTATGAATTTCAATAGATTGACGCTTGACAAGAACCCGATTCAACAATACACGAGCAGCGTGAGATTTATAATTACCTGTGTCGTTATTCAAATTTCTGATACAGCAAGTGTGTGTCAGAATTTTGGTTTCCAACAGTCTGCCATATCAAATTTGAGAAGGCAATATGACCATTCATCCGCAAACCGATAAAAAAATCAACGAATATGCTCCGAAAACAATTCCGAATGCCGCCTCAAGTTATTGGAGTGTGGAACTAAAACAGCTCCAGACCCTCCTAAACTCATCCACGGACGGTCTCCAGCCCACAGAAGCAGACAAACGCCTGAAGCAATACGGTCTGAACACCATTGGCGCCCAACAAAAGGCTACAGCGCTTCGCCTTCTGCTCAGCCAGTTTAAAAGCCCGCTTGTGCTCATCCTGATTGCTGCCGCGCTCGTTTCTGGCGTTTTGGGCGAATGGGTGGATACCACTATCATTCTGGTGATTGTTTTGAGCAGCACCATTCTGGGCTTTGTTCAGGAATATACCGCGGGCAACGCCGTCGAAAAACTTCGCTCCCAGGTGACCCTCAAATCCAACGTCCTGAGGGCCGGCAAAGTCACCACCATCCCCTCAGATCAGGTCGTCCCAGGTGATGTGGTCATCCTTTCCGCCGGCAGTCTCATCCCCGCCGATGGCGTCGTGCTGGAAGCCGATGATTTCTTTGTCAACCAAGCGGTATTGACTGGTGAGACCTATCCAAGTGAGAAGAAAGTTGCGACCGTCGCAGCGAACGCCAGTTTGACTGACCGCATCAATAGCGTCTTCATGGGTACCAGTGTTAGCAGTGGTACCGCGCGGGTGATCATTGCCCAGACAGGTAAAGCCACTGTTTTCGGCCAGGTGGCAGAAAAACTGCGCCTGCGCCCTCCCGAAACTGAATTCGAACGAGGTATCCGGCGTTTTGGAAATATGCTCACCCAGGTGATGCTTGTCATGGTTGTCATCGTCCTGTCGGCTAACATTCTCATGAAAAAACCAGTCGTGGACTCGCTTCTTTTCGCTCTCGCTCTGGCAGTGGGCTTGACCCCCGAGCTTCTCCCTGCCATCATCAGCATCATGCTGTCTCATGGCGCGCAAAAAATGGCCAAACGTGGCGTGATCGTGCGCCGTTTGACCGCCATTGAAAATTTTGGCAGTATGGATTTCTTGTGCACCGACAAGACCGGCACCCTGACCGAAGGCGTGGTCAGCCTGGATGGCGCCATGGACGCGCAGGGTCAGCCCTCGGACGATGTCTTGCGCTTTGCCTACCTCAACGCCAATTTTCAGGCCGGTCTGGTCAATGCCCTGGACGAAGCCATCCAAGCGTCTGCAGCCAAAGCCAAGCTGGACATCACTGCTTTTCAAAAAGTGGATGAAATCCCTTATGACTTTATCCGCAAGCGCTTGAGCGTGGTCGTTGCCGACCCGAAGGGGGACTGTACCCTCGTCACCAAAGGCGCATTGGATAATGTGTTGACCGTCTGCACCAATCTGCTTGGTAAAGATGGCACTCATCCCTTGGATGCTGAAGCACGAAAAGAGATTAATCAGCTCTATAGCGATTGGAGTGAAAAAGGCTACCGCGTGCTCGGGCTGGCGACCAAGCCGATTGATAAACGGTCCGAATCGTACACAAATAAAGACGAAGCCGGGCTGAGCTTTACGGGTTTTTTGCTTTTCTTTGATCCTCCCAAGAAAGATGTAGAGAAAGTCATTCTCGATCTTCTGAGTCGGGGTGTGCAGCTCAAGATCATTACAGGTGACAATCAGAAAGTGGCGCTGCATGTCGCTAACGCCGTAAAGCTGCCCATGGAAGGCACGTTGACTGGCAGCCAACTGAATGACCTGAACGATGAAGCGCTTTGGCATTTGGCGGAGAAGACCA
>JBASOE010000034.1:0-28153 GCA_049657925.1 Anaerolineaceae bacterium | reverse complement strand
CTGTCAGTTACCCACAGCGCGGGGTTCTTATCAGTGCGCTCCCTGGTGTATTGCCTCACCACTTTGCGGGTGTGTTTGCCGATCATACACAATCGAGCTTTGGACCCTTTGCCATTGTGCACGCGCACATCTCCCTGGATGGTGTCAATGTCGGTCAAATCAAGCGCACAAAGCTCGAAAGCTCTCAGGCCGGTATCCAGTAGGAATAGCAGAATGGCACGGTCACGAAGATCTAACGGGTTGGATCCCTGGCAAGTGGCAAGCAAGTTGTTTACATCTTCAAGCTCGATCGGAGCCAGCGCCTTGATACTGAGCTTCGGAGATTTCACTTTCCGAATCGGATTTCTCCAGTTAATCGGTTCGACCTCATTCTCATACCAGATCAGAAATGTTTTGACCGCTCGATAGCCGGCATTGATCCCGCCTGGATTGCGGCCGGTATCTTCCAGGTGCAATAGATACGCTCTCAGTATGTCGGGGGTGATGCTCTCCACACAATCGATCTCACATTCATAACAATATTCCAGGAACCGTCTGAGCTCCACGTTGTAAAACTTGATTGTATGTTTGCTGAATTGCTGGGTTTTGCGGTCCATTATGAACGCCCTAACCCACTTTTCAAGACTGTCCGAATGAATAGTTTTTGGGTTAAGCGTCTGCACTAAGCCAATCATAGCCATTTTTCACTCTCCTATATATGGCGGTGATTGTCAATTATTACGCTTCAAACCAGCACCTATGGCGGGGAATTGAACCCCTTCGGTAGAGCAGACGCTTCGTAAGCGCCCGGTCGGGGGTTCGATTCCCTTCGTTGGCTTTTTTGATTCCCCTTCTATGGTCTATGATCGATCAAATTGTCAATCTGACAAAATCATGCGGCTGTCGAGCGAGATAGCTCCTTCGCTTTCCGGATACACAATTAGCGGGTTGATCTCGATTTCTTTAACCTCGGGATGTTGGAAGGCCAGGCAACTCAATTTACGCACGATATCCTTCACGACCATGATATCGGCGGGTTCTGAACCGCGAAAACCTCGCAGTAATTTACCAGCCAAGGTTCGATCAATCATATCATCAATATCCTGGTCAGTCATTGGCGCGACTTTTAGGGCGACGTCCTTGACCAATTCGACCATAGTCCCGCCCATACCAAACATAATCATTGGCCCAAAGGTGACATCGCGTTTCATGCCAACGATGACCTCCAACCCCTTGGCTGCCATCTTCTCGACCATTACACCGGTAATTTCAGTTTCTGGGTAGTTTTGACTAATTGAATCGATCAACTCTCTATATGCTACGCGCAGTTTGTCTTCATTTATAAGGTTTAACTTGATCCCACCCGCGTCTGATTTATGCAAAATGCTTTTGGCAACGATCTTGATCACGACTGGATAACCCACCTGGTTTGCAATACTGACTGATTCTTCCTCAGTTTTTGCCAATCCGCCAGGGACATTATCAATGCCATAGGCTTCCAAAAGCTGCCGTGTTTCATACTCCCCAAGGGCAATACGATTACCAGATCCTATGGTCAGGGTGTCCAGAATAGTGTCTGGCATTTCTTCGCATAGGTCAGTCTCAGCGGCAAATTTTTCCAAGGTCATTCGATAATTGTTCATTGCTTTCAAAACTGGTCCAATCTGATCCGGATAAGCATACACTGGTACACCGTTCTGGTTGAGTAACTTGACCGCTTCAGCGGTGCTGTGATAGCCCATAAGGCAGGTCAACAACGTTTTGTGGGCTTGTTCTCCGATCTCAACCCAAGCCTCTGCAACCCCCCTGATATCAACCAAGGCTTGTGGAACCAGTATTGGTATCAACACATCGACTGTTCCAGCGATGGCGAGATTGCTCAAGCTCCACAGATAATCCTCAGGGGAGACTGAGCCCAGCATGTCCACCGGGTTGGACACCTGTGCCGCAGGATTGAGTTTAGTGCGCAGTTGACTTTGAATCTCAGCCGGAATAGATGCCAATTGGAATCCTCCTCGATCGATGCTGTCAGCAGCCAGCGCGGCCGCCCCACCCGCGTTAGTGGTGATGGCAACCCGATTGCCTTTCGGCAGCGGTTGCGTACCCAGAGCCCAAGAGACATTAAATAATTCGGCGATAGTATCGACCTCGATCACGCCAGCTTGGGACAGTGCTGCTTGATAAGAAGCATAAGAACCAGCCAGTGAGCCAGTATGCGAACTGACTGCCTTCGTGCCAGCTTCATTTCGGCCGGCTTTAAGGAAGACGATCGGTTTCTTGCGTGTGACGCGTCTGGCAACCTGCATGAAGCGCGGTCCATTCATGATCCCCTCAATGTACATAGCGATGACCTTGACGTTTGGGTCGTTCTCCATGTATTCAATCATGTCAGTTTCAGAAACGTCCATCTCATTGCCCAGGCTGGCAAAGTGCGAGAAGCCGATGTTGGTATCGACGATTAGATCTACTACCCCACCACAGACCGCGCCGGACTGAGAAATAAATCCAATCGGACCAGCTACAGGCATACCTTTGATGAAGGTCGTGTTCACACCTGAATTCAGATCCATCGTCCCAACGCAATTCGGACCGATGATGCGCATGCCATAGCGTTTGGCGATCGCCAAACCAGCTTCTTCAAGTTTTGCGCCGCTCTCGCCAACTTCTTTAAAACCACCGGTGATGATGACCACCGCCTTGATTCCGCGCTGTCCACAAGCTTCCAGAGTATCGAGAATGACAGCCGATGGCAAGACGATAACAGCCAACTCAACCGGATCAGGAACGTCCATAACACTGGGATAAACCTTCAAACCCAATATTTCTGAGGCGTTAGGATTTACAGGGTAGATGCCACCCTTGTAGCCATAGGTCAGTAAATTTTCCACGATCCCATAGCTGAGTTTTTTTGAATGGGTAGAGGCGCCAAGTATTGCCACCCCACTTGCCTTGAAGAATGGATCGAGCGATGATGCCATTGTTAATTCTCCTTTTGAACAATAGATAAATTATACCAACGCCTGCTTCCATCGCCACTTTACCGCTATAATTCTGGAAGGAAACAGGCATGGATTTCACAACTTTTCAACAAACAATTATTGACGCGCCAAATCAATCGAAAGTATTTGTCAGCGGACCCACCGGTTCAGGCAAGACGACTGCGGCGATCCAACGCTTGTTACAACTGCGCTCATCGATCCAGACCTTCCCCGGCAGCCTATTGATCCTGACACCTCAACGCACCATGGCTCATGTTTATGGCGAGGTTACCCGTCTGGATAATCAAAACGAAACCGCAAGGATCGAGCTATTGACGATGAGCAGTCTTGTCCGTCGGTTGGTAAGACTTTTTTGGCCGCTGATAGCTGATAAGACCGCGTTCAAGCAGCCTTTTGCGGCTCCAGCCTTTTTGACAGCCGAGTCCGCGCAATACTACATGGGTAAGCTTGTTGGTCCCATGATGGACCGGGGCGGCTTTGGTTCCATTCGCTTAACCCCCAACCGTCTCTATAGCCAATTAATTGACAACCTCAACAAATCTGCAATCATCAGCTTTCCTTACACCGAAATTGGCGAGCGATTGACCTCCGCCTGGAGTGGCGCAGAGAGCCAATTGCGCGTTTACACGGATGCCCAAACAGCCATCAACACTTTCCGCGATTATTGTTTTGAGCACAACCTGCTCGATTTTTCTTTACAGGTTGAATTGTTTAGAAAATTTCTTTGGCCAAACCCTATCTTACGCAGATACATCAGAAGTTCTTATCCTTACCTGATTTATGACAATCCAGAAGAGGATCCTCCTTACGTACATGACACGATCAAGGAATTATTACCCGATCTGCAAGGCGCGTTGATATTAAATGACACCAACGGAGGGTTTCAGCAATTCCTCGGAGCTGACCCAATTTCAGCAACGTCTCTCGCCAAAGTATGTGAATCAGTCATTGAAACCCAGGATGTGATCAATCCCTCTACCTCCCGTCAGTTGATCCTGAGGGGTCTTGCGCGTGATGGCAGCGCTGCAGTCAGGGGCGAGTTGCGTTCGGATGATCTTGCTGCGACCTTTGTGCTCCCAACAGACCAATACCGCTTCCTGCCACAACTGCTTGATGGCGTCTGCGAATGGGTCAACGATCGGATCCAGACAGGTGTTCCGCCCTCTGAGATCGCCATCCTTTCGCCATATCTTTCGTCCGCATTAAAGTTGGCATTAGGTCGACGATTAGAAAATTATTCGATCCCTTCGACTATCCTGGCATCTTCCACACCACTCATCCATGAGCCATATACGAAAGCTCTGATTGACCTACTCTCACTGACACAAAAACCGGACGAACTCGACGTCAATCGCTACGACCAAAGCCTGGCATGGATGCAGATGGTTAAAGGCTTGGATCTCATTCGAGCGAAACTAATCTGGGACAAGGTCAGTTTACAAGCAGCTGATTATCTGAAATTGATCATTGATGATGAATTGCGAACCCGAATACCCGATCATCTACTTGAAAAGAGCATTACCTTATTAGACTGGTTGACTGGTGCAGATGTGTCCACCTCCTTTGCGATCACACTCACCCGATTGTTCGATGAAGTTCTTTCAAAGCCAGGTTATAGCTCTGAGACAGATCAGACGAACGCGCGGTTGGTGTCCCAACTAATTGAATCCTATAACAAATTTATCGCCGCATTGCCTCCTGTCAAGCCAGAGGAGACCCATAAATACAACACTGAGTTCATCAACGCGCTTCGTTCAGGGATTATATCTGCCCAATACGTCGAAGATATAAGGCAGAGTGCAGACGAAGACAGAGTATTAATTGCCCCTGCGATGACGTTTTTGACCCGTAATCGTGTAGTAGATTACCAGGTGTGGTTAAGCATCGGCAGCGATGGTTGGTATCGTCGCCTGGAGCAGCCACTTACCAACCCTCATGTACTCAGCCGCAATTGGCCAAAAGGCAAGAAGTGGGATGCATACGAAGAACTGAAAGCGAGTGAAGTACTGATAGGCAAAGTTACCTCCGGGTTGATCGCACGATGCCGAAAACAAATCTTCCTCGGCTACAGCCAATATGGTGAAACTGGCACAGAGGAACAGGGTTTGTTGCTGCGCCGATTGCAATACCTCTATCGTCTTGCCAGATTGGGGACACAGCATGCTTGAACCTCATCTGCGGGCTTCCCAACAAGCGATCCTGGAATACACGGGTGGTAAGATGGGTATCTCAGCGGTACCCGGCAGTGGCAAAACATGGACCTTGTCAAGGTTGGCTGCCAACCTTATCCTGAAAACTGAGCTTAAAGAAGACCAGGAGATTCTGGTCGTGACTTTTTCCAATACAGCTGCGGACAATTTTACGGCTCGGATTGGAACTTTTCTCAAAGAATATGGCGTTCTGCCAGGGCTTGGTTACCGTGTACGTACCTTGCATGGCCTGGCGGTGGACATCCTGCGCATGCGTCCGGAATTGGCAGGGCTTTCGGAAGATTTTTCTATTATTGATGAAAACCAGACAGACGAAATCTTCGATGAGGTGATCGCGCGCTGGCTTAGCAGTCACAATGATGAATTGGATGAATTGTTCGTACCCAATTTGACCAAGGAAACTCGCCAGAAAAACATTTCTGATTTGCTAAAGCGCATTGCGATGGCATTTATCCGTACAGCCAAGGATCTGCATCTGAGCCCTGAAAATATTTCGCAACTTGTTGAAAATGAGACTGAACGGAGTGTGCTCTTCGATTTCAGCCTTGAGTTATATCAGCAGTATCAGGCACGTCTGGCTTATCTGGGAGGGGTTGATTTCAACGACATGATGCGTCTGGCTTATCAAACCCTCAAACTTGACCCGGCTTTGGTGAGCCAATTAGCTCACAAATGGCCTTTCATTCTTGAAGATGAAGCCCAGGATTCAAGCGAAATGCAGCAGGAAATCCTGAGTCTGCTTACCAGTCAGACAGGCAATTGGGTACGCGTTGGTGACCCAAATCAGTCCATCAATGAAAGTTTCACCACATCCAAACCGGATTTGCTGAAAGATTTCATTACTCAAAAAGACGTAAAAGCTATGGATCTGCCTGAATCGGGCCGGTCTGCTCCAGCCATTATTGATTTGGCAAACACACTCAACCGCTGGGTTCAAAAACATCACCCCAACTTGTATGCCCGGGATGCGTTGACGGATCCACTCATCGAACCAACCAAACCGGGCGATCCTCAAAAGAATCCTAATAATTCTGCCGACACGGTCGTTATCATTGATCGAGCTTTCACACCTGAACAGGAATTGGGCTATATTGCTCACGATGCTGCCAGGTGGATTAAGGCAAATCCAGAAAAAACCGTGGCCATCCTAGCATTCACCAATAATCATATCAACAAATTCGTCAAAGCGATCAAGCAGGAAGGGCTGGAACCCATCGACACCCTCCTAAGGATTCCTAAATCAACTCAGGACACTGCAGGCACGATTACCCATGTGCTAAATCATCTCAATAATCCAGCCAACGCTAAGCTCCTGGGCAGAGCGTTTCGTGCTTACTTCCGCGATGAATACAAAGATGAAGGAAATAAAGATGCCATTGACGAACTCAAAAGGTTAATCGACCATTTAGATTTCCCAGAAGAGTTCCTTTTCCCCCATCCTGACGAAAATTGGCTGGGGGTATTTGGAGGAAGAGATTTTACCGACACAGAAATTGATCGGCTTTCAAAGTTCCGAAATGTGGTGAACCAGTGGCATGCTGCTGCTACGCTGCCATTTGACCAATGCATACTGACTGTTGCTCTCGATCTGCCCATGGAAGCCAATGAAATCGCTGTTGTCTATCATATCGCTTCATTTGTGAAAGACCTGGCTGAAAACAATCCTTCTTATGACCGTTCGGCTTTGACCGAAGAGATCGAGAAAATTTCAAAAAGTGAACGCGATTTCGCTAAATCAAGAGAAACTGATGAAGGGTTTGACCCCTCTGCGTATAAAGGTTCAGTCGTCTTGTCAACCATGCACAAAGCCAAGGGGTTGGAATGGGACAAGGTGTACCTGACTTCAGCCAACAACTATGACTACCCCAGCGGTGATGAAACTGATGAATATATCAGTGAACGCTGGTTTGTTAAAAGCAATCGCAATCTCGAAGCAGAAGCGGTTGAATCCGTTTACCAGCTGGTCCGCGCAGACGACAGAACAAAACCGGAACCAGAACTCGTTGCCTACATCGCGAGAGTTGGCCTGATCCGCGAACGATTACGCTTACTTTACGTCGGCATCACCCGCTCAAAAGAAGCCTTGCACATTTCCTGGAACAAAGCCAGGGGAAGATCGCAACAAGCGCTGCCGATTCGCATGTTGAGTGAATATTTGAAAGAAAAATCCTTATGACTGTAGCGAAAGAATTCACCTTCTCCCAAAGCAGTATGCAATCTTATCTGAACTGCCCATACCAGTTCTATTTGAAGTATGTGCGGCACTTGGATTGGCCATCTGCTCTGCTTGACCCTTGGAATCCGGCAGAGGTTGAGCGACAATCGGGAATTCGGTTTCATCAGCTGGTACACAATCACTTTCTGGGTGTAAAAGATACGCTGTTGGAAAAACATGCGCAACAGGACTCCGATCCAAAAATGGCCGATTGGTTGAGCAACTTCAAGAATTCAGCTTTGATACCTGAGGGAGAATCTACGTATCCAGAACTCTTGGTCTACGCCTCTTTAGCAGGATACAATTTTTCTGCCAAGTTCGACCTTTTGCTTCTGAGTGACAAAAATATTCACATTTTCGACTGGAAAACCTCAAAATGTTCACCCAAGGCTGAATGGCTGCGAAAACGCGTGCAAACACACCTTTATCCACTGCTCGCTATATCCGAGCACCAGAGAAGTTTCCCAGGTAATAATCCCCTTGAGATAATTTTTACTTATTGGGAAGCTTCGTTTCCTGATCAACCCATCCAATTTACTTTCGAGCAAGCAGACATTCAATTCGCACAAAAAATCGTCATTAATCTGGCAAGTGAGATTACAGCAAAGCCACTCGAAAGCTTTAACAAAACAGCCCGCATCGAGAGGTGCAACTATTGCCTATTTCGGACCTATTGCCAACGTCCAACTGCCAACAGCTATAATTTGGAGTTGGAACATGAGTTGCTCTTCTCTGGGCAAGATATAATCGAGATTTCAGAGGAAAATTAAAGTCTCCCGAAGAGGAAGGCTCATTTCAGAAAGGTATAATTAGTTAATGGGCAGAACAGGGCTCGAACCTGCGACCTCATCTGTGTAAAAGATGCGCTCTAACCAACTGAGCTATCCGCCCGCAGCCGCTATTATAAACGATATTATGAAAATAATCCGCTTCAAAACCACACATACTCCACCCCAATATGGGTGGATTAATCAAAACAAGGTTGGGGTCCTGCAAGGGGATCCGTATGGCGAATCCCGTAGATTTGAACCAGAATTTGATCTGTCAAATGTTGAACTTCTCGTTCCTTGCGAACCTTCCAAAATTGTCGCTATCGGCAAGAACTACGTTGAGCACGCCAAAGAACTTAATTCTGTGGTACCACCTTACCCACTCGTTTTTATGAAACCTCCGAGTTCACTGATTACCAGTGGTCAGCCTATCATCCTGCCTCCGCAGAGCGAACATGTTGATCACGAAGCTGAGTTGGCTATAGTTATCAAGAAAAAATGTCGCTGGCTATCGATTGACGAGACCAAGGATGCGATTTTTGGCTATACTATCGCCAATGATGTCACCGCCCGAGACCTACAAAATATAGATAACCAATGGAGCCGGGCTAAAGGTTTTGACACTTTTCTTCCTCTTGGGCCATGGATCGAAACTGAATTTGACCCTTCAGACGCAATCATCAGTTGCCACGTCAATAACTCGCTGCGTCAAATGGCTTCCACCCGCGATATGCAGTTTGATGTCTCGCAAATTCTTGCCTACATCACCACATTTATGACCCTTTTACCCGGAGATGTCGTGTTGACTGGCACACCTGCTGGTGTCAGTGCGTTGAAAGATGGCGATACTGTTGCCATCCATATCGATGGCATCGGAAGTCTGATCAATCCGGTTCAATCTGAGAACAAAGCGCGCTATTCGCGCAAGGTGAGTTTAAGATGAGCCAACCCAAACGCACTCAGATAGACCAAATTCTGTATCACGTCGAGAAACCAGGCCGATATGTTGGAGGTGAATTCAACCAGATCTCCAAGCCGTGGAAATCTGTGGATGTACATGTCGCGCTGGCTTTTCCCGACATTTATGATCTTGGTCAACCAAATTTGGGGTTGGCAATCCTTTACGATATTCTTAACCAGCAACCGAATACTGCCGCTGAACGCGTGTATGCTCCATGGACCGACATGGAAGAAGCCATGCGCCAGAACGACTTGCCTCTGTTCTCGCTGGAATCGAAGACTCCCCTCTCGCAGTTTGAAATTATCGGTTTTACTCTTCCCTATGAATCAATTTACACCAACGTACTGAACATGTTGGACCTGGCACAAATTCCATTGTTGTCAAAGGATCGGAACAAAGCACACCCATTAATTGTGGCGGGCGGACAAGCTTGTTTCAACCCAGAGCCAATGGCGGAATATATTGACGCCTTTGTGATCGGTGAAGGCGAAGAGATAATCCTTGAGATTGCCGGCGCTTACCGTCTCTGGAGGAGCAGCGGAGAGGATAAAATAGCTTTATTGTTAGCGTTGGCAAAGATCCCCGGTATTTACGTCCCCTCGTTCTATGCTGTTACCTACCATCAAGGTGGCCAGGTTCGTTCGATCAAACCGCAATGTGAAGAGGTGCCGGAAGTCGTCACAAAACGCATTGTCGCCACGCTTCCGCCGCCGATCACACGATTCATCGTCCCGAATGTTGACATTGTGCACGACCGTATCGCCATTGAGATTATGCGCGGTTGCACACGTGGGTGCCGATTCTGTCATGCTGGCATGGTCAATCGACCAGTGCGTGAACGTTCCATTGATGAAATTCTGGATGCCATCGATCAAGGACTAGCGAATACGGGTTACGAAGCAGCAGGGTTGCTCTCGCTTTCTTCCTCGGATCATACCCACATACTTGAACTGATCCAAGAAGCATATAAGAGATTTGAAGATCGAAAGGTTCAAATCAGCCTGCCTTCGCTGCGCATCGCCTCTTTTTCTGTAAAATTGATGGATGAACTCAAAGACCTTAAACCTGCCGGTGGCTTCACACTTGCTCCAGAAGCCGCGACTGAGAGGATGCGAGCTGTCATCAACAAGCCGCTCGACGAGAAAGAGTTCCTCGAAACTGTGCGAACCGTTTTTGAACATGGCTGGCTTAGTCTCAAATTGTATTTCATGATCGGCTTACCCGGTGAGACCATGGAGGATTTTGAGGCGATCGCGACGCTCTCAAAGAAGGTTCTGGCGATCGGGAAACAAGTCAAAGGCAACCGCGTCAAGGTGCATATCGGGTTGGGTAGTTTTATCCCCAAGCCGCATACCCCATTCCAGTGGTATGCGAGCGAGCATCTCGAATCACTAAAAGAGAAAATCTATTTTCTGAGAGATGCTACACGCAAAGCTGGCATAAAACTTACCTACAATTCCCCAGATTCCACACTGGTTGAGATCTGGCTTTCTCGTGGAGATCGCCGTATCGGTCAAGTGATCTATCAAGCTTGGAAGAATGGCGCGAAGTTCGATGCCTGGAATGACCGATTCAATCAACAAGCTTGGTTGACTGCCTTCGAGACGGTAGGGCTTGACCCAGATTTTTATGCCTTTCGTCAACGTGAACTGGATGAACTGCTCCCCTGGGAACACATCTCTACGGGTGTACGCAAGCAATTCTTAAAACGCGACCTGCTCGCCAGCCAGGCTGGTGAAACCCGAGATGATTGCCGTAACAATTGTTTCTATTGCGGGATCACGGAAAATTTTGCTGACGTGCGTCCCTCCACTTCTGAAGTCTATTGGGGATGCCCATGAGCAATTATGAACCGATCAGGATTCGATTAGAATTCATTAAGCAGGGTGACTTGCGCTACATAGGTCACCTTGACCTGCAAAGGTTGATCGAGCGTGCTATGAGACGCTCGAAATTGCCGATGCGTTATTCACAGGGTTTTAACCCCAAGGTTCGGCTCAACTTAGCCAGTGCTCTACCCCTCGGACAGGAAAGCAAATCAGAATTCATGGATCTCTGGCTGGAGGAGATGGTAGAACCTTCAGCTGTTGTTAAAACCTTAAACCAGGCATTACCCGAAGGTATTCGCGTGTTGACAGCCAACCTCATTTCTGGCAAATTGCCCAGTTTGCAGGATTCCCTGCGCGAGAGTGTCTTTACGGTGCAGTTTCAAAGCGACACTGACCTATCACGAGAACGGCTGGAATCTGTCCTTGCACAGGAGCAAATTATCATTACAAGACGCAACAAAATCATGGACATGAAACCTTTGATTCTGAACTGGGAATGGTTAACCCCCGAGCTATTTGAAATCAGATTATCTGCCATTCCAAGCGCTACTGGAAGAGTAGATGAGCTGTTAGTCGCGGCAAATATTGACCCCGCCACAGTGGAGATTGAAAGAACGGAGCTGATTTTTAAGGAGTCACCTGATGAATGAAGATTGCATCTTCTGTAAAATTGTTCAAGGTCTATCCCCGGCTGCCAGAGTGTATGAGGATGAGGAAATATTGGCATTTTTGGACCGATTCCCCGTAGCCAGATATCATACGTTGGTCATACCCAAGGCGCATTATTCCAGCATTTTTGAAATTCCTTCAGAGACATTAAGTAAGCTTATTCTCGTTGCTCAAAAGATAGCGCGAGTCTATCGAGATTCTCTTGACATCAATAATCTGCAATTATTAAACAATTGCGGTAAATATGCCCAGCAGGACGTTTTCCATATTCACTTTCACATCATTCCGCGTTTTCCGCAGGATGGCAATAATATAGTCTGGCCAAAGCATCCAGAGTATCAAAGGGATTTTCCTGAGATGCTCAGTAGATTGCCAATCATTGAGTAGCTATTGTGTATAATTGGCGAACTTGTTCCCGTGGCCTAATGGATAAGGCACTGGCCTCCGAAGCCGGTCATGTGAGTTCGACTCTCACCGGGAACACCTTAGACTTGCAGAGGTGCTATGTCTGAAAAAACTTTATTGGAAGAATATCAGTCTCTCCGGGATCAAATCAATTTTCACAATTATCTCTACAATACCCTCGATCAACCCGAAATTTCTGACTTCGAATACGATCAGCTTTTCAACCGCTTGAAGGATATTGAGAAAGCGCATCCCGAGTGGATCACTCCTATATCCCCCACGCAACGCAGTGGTTCGAGCCCACTGGATCGTTTTGTCAAGGTACAGCACCCAGCACCGATCCTTAGCCTTGCCAATGGCTTTGGCAGCCAGGAAGCTTACAACTGGTATCAGCGCATCCTCAGGCTAAACCCTGAAGTCGCGAAAGCGGATTACTTGCTCGAACCGAAACTTGACGGACTAACTGTCGTTTTGCATTATGAAAATGGCTTGTTCACGCTGGGTGCTACGCGGGGCGATGGTCTGGTTGGAGAGGACATTACCGAAAACCTAAAGACCTTGCGCAGTCTGCCCATCTCTATCCCTGTTAATAAACATGCCATTGCACCGGATCATCTGGTCGTACGGGGTGAGGTGTTCATTTTCAAGGCAGATTTTGAAAAACTTAACGCGGAACTCGCTGCGAAAGGTGAAAATCTCTACCTCAACCCACGCAATACTGCCGCGGGATCGCTCAGACAACTGGACTCGACAATCACTGCCACCCGACCGCTGCGTCTGTATGTTTACCAGATTTTAGAATCCTCCGAAGCAATCCCAGACACCCAAGCAGGGATTCTTGAGTATTTAGAAGCGCTTGGTCTGCCAGTTAATCCGCAGCGTTGGCATGCCAAATCAATCAATGAAGCTATCCAGATCTGTGAAGCTGAAGGCCTCAATCGCCACAGCTGGAAATATGAAGCCGATGGGATCGTGATCAAAGTAAACGACCAAACACTCTTTCGCGAATTGGGATTTGTTGGAAAGGATCCGCGCGGTGCTTTGGCTTACAAGTATCCAGGCACAGAAGTTGAGACGATCCTCAAAGATATACAGGTCAATGTTGGCAGGACTGGTGTTTTGACCCCATTGGCAATCCTTGAACCAGTCAGCATAGGCGGCGTGATCGTCAAAAAAGCTACCTTGCACAATTTTGACTTCATCGCCGAAAAGGATATCCGAATTGGCGATCGAGTGCTGGTCAAGCGCGCTGGTGAAGTTATCCCATACATCCTGGCCGCCTTACCCGAGAAGCGCGATGGCAGCCAGATGCCTTATACCGTTCCCCAAACTTGTCCATCCTGCGGCTCAGAAGTTGAAAAAGACCCAGATCAAGTTGCCTACTACTGTATCAATGCTTCTTGCCCTGCCCAGTTAACCCGTACCATCGAAAACTTCGCTTCACGCGGCGCTATGGACATAGACGGACTGGGTAGCCAAATCGTAGCGCAATTGGTAGAAAATGGCTTAATTCGGTCTGCAGCCGATCTCTATAGCCTTTCTAAAGAACAATTAATCACCCTGGATAAGTTTGGCGAGAAGAAGGCTGAAAACCTGCTAAAAGCCATACAGGAGACCAAAAACAATCCGCTGTTTCGCCTGATAATTGGGTTGGGCATTCGGGGTATCGGCGAGGTAGCGGCACGCAAATTAGCCGACCGTTTCACAAATCTTTCCATCTTACAGATGGCAGACTTTGACACACTGCAATCGATTGAAGGCATCGGACCCAACATCGCCCGATCGGTTGTGGACTGGTTCCATCAGCCTCAGAATCAGCAATTATTGAATAACCTACGCGCTAGCGGTGTGTGGCCGGTCGAGGTCTCCGAGTCAAAAACTGCATCCGAACTCAAGTTGAACGGATTGACCTTCGTCATCACAGGTACACTTCCCACCATGAGCCGCGAACAAGCCACTGAGCTCATCGTTGCCAATGGCGGCATGGTCTCTGGTTCAGTCAGCAAGAAGACCAGTTTCCTATTGCTGGGCGTAGACGCGGGTTCCAAGTACACAAAGGCGGTCGAACTGGGGGTTCCCATTCTTGATGAGGCTGGGCTTCGTAATTTGATGGATTGATTTCAGATTTCATCACCTGATCGGTCAAAAAAGTGGTTTGATTCCTGTAAAGCAGCTCCAATACCAGTACCTTTTGCTCTTTCCCAGAAAGCAAGGATAAATCGGAGAAAGTATTTCGTAGTTTGGTGTTTTTAATGAAGTCAGCCTGAGTAATAATTCTATGACCCAGATTCGTTTAAATTAATGATGATCTGCCGCATAAGAATCCCGCCCCGTTGCACACTGTTTTGCAGTGCCTCGATCCACCCCAAGAGGGCGGGTTTAAACCTAAATCCGTCGAAACTAATGCTCTGGGTATCATTAGGAATTGGATGACAGATCAAAACTATTTCGAGATAGCTTCATTAAAGGAACGCCTCGACTTCGTTGAGTACCAAAAGCCAGATGCTTCGCTTCGCTCTGCATGACACAAGAGGAAGAATTTCGTAGCTTAAACCCATCCACTTCGTGGTGGGCACCCTCACTTCACTTCGCGTCCCCTCTGCGGGGGATCTGTGGAGGGAGCTGGCAGGTAGCTGATTGGAAAAGAAGATGTATACGCCTCTGCCCACAACCATCTAAAATGTGACAGTGGAAGCATGAGCAAGCGACGATCAAAGGCCAGATCCCTACACAAAGCAAGGCAAGCGATCCTGCCTTGGGATGACCCAAGGAAGGTAAACGCTCATAGCGGATAGAAATCAAGGGTAGAAACTATTGATCAAGTTAGACTTAAAAAAACAAATATTTGAAGATAACGAAAACCGACCTCTTGTGAAGTCGGTTTTACGAGGTGGAGATGGCGGGAATCGAACCCGCGTCCGAAAGAGTAGACCCTCCTGACTTGCTCATTTTAGTGTCCCAAAATCATTACTTTTACGGCTACAATCTGGGTTTTTTGGTAAAAGTGAGCAACTCAGGTCAAAGGCCAGATCCCTACACAAAGCAAGGCAAGCGATCCTGCCTTGGGATAACCCAAGGAAGGTAAACGCTCATAGCGGATAGAAATCAAGGTTAGAAACTATTGATCAAGTTAGACTTAATAAAAACAAATATTTGAAGATAACGAAAACCGACCTCTTGTGAAGTCGGTTTTACGAGGTGGAGATGGCGGGAATCGAACCCGCGTCCGAAAGAGTAGACCCTCGAATGTCTACGAGCGTAGCTGGTCATTCAATTTCATCCCCCGGCAGGTCGATCAGCCAAACTACCGAAGAACAATCCGTTTGAGCCCGAAAGCTCTCTTTTACCCATCCCACGGCATGATGAGCAGCATCCCAACTTTTATGACACTCTGGCTGAGTCCGGTTGGGCGAACGGCCTCAGGGAGCGTGACCCCGCCTTTCGGGAGGATCATGCACTCTCACACAAGCTTATGCAGCGAGTGGGAGGGTAGCGTAGGAAGTGCGATTGGCACTTGTTTTTTGTACGGAGTTAACGAGGTCGGTACCTCTCGGCTCGCAATCCGGAATCCGCGTCTCCCGTCGAGACCTGGCATCCCCGGTAAGTACAGTATAGCAAATAAAAAACTCCCTTGCAAGTGCAGGGGAGTTTTCTTAGAGATTTATTACAAATTACTGGGCGAGATTTTCGAGCTGTTCGGCCAAAGACTGATTGGCGAAGGTATTCAGTTCGTCAAGTTTTGCTTGAACATCTGAGGTGGGATTGTCGACGATGTCAGCCATAACCAGATTGACCTGTTCGCGGACGAAGTCGTAACCAGGAACGGCGGGTTCGAAATAGCCATATTGCAGCAGATCGAAGCCGGTCTTGTAGGTCGGGTTGGCAGCCATGTAATCAGCCATCTTCTCAGCAACGCTTTGGCGCACTGGGAAGTAACCTGAGGCTGAAGCCCACAGAGCTTGAACGTCAGGTGTGGTGTAGTATTTCAAGAAGATCCAAGCCGCAAGTTCGCGTTCTGGAGTAGTCTTGGGAACAGAAACACTCGCGCCATAAACGTTCTGGACAGGTTCTGCAGTAGTGTGGGGGATCGGAGCGACAGACCACTCAAATTTGGCGCCTTCATCAACAGCACCACTGTAGTAGGGCAGACCGGAGCTGGAGCCAACGGAGAATAGCAGTGTTCCATTGCCGAAGTCAGTCTGATCGCCATATTTCTCGGCCAAGTTTGCTGCGCAGCCTTCAGCAAACATACTCTGGATAAATTTCCAGGCTTCAACTGCAGCGGGGCTGTTCAAGGTGTATTGGTTTGTGGCACTATCATAGATGTCGCCACCAAACGCAAATGTCCAGGAAGCAAAGCGGGAGGTATCGATGGAAAGTTGGTAACCGGACGGGTTGTTTGTTCCGGTTGCTTTGCTGAATGGAGTCACAGATGCCTTGCAGGCCATTTCTTTGAATTGTTCGGGAGTGGTTGGGGGAGCATCATAACCAAGTTCTCGCAGCCAATCCATATTGTAGAACAGGACTTCAGAAGAACGGTTAGGAGCTAAACCCAAGCGCTGGTTATCATACAGAGGATAGACATCCTGGGCAAAGAAACCTGGGAAGAAGTCTTCCTGATCTTCCTTGGGCATACCATAGGTAGGATCATCCATTAACTCGTTGAGGTCAAAGAAGGAATCGCTCAGCTGATAAGTGGCGATCTGGTTCTGATAGCCAACTACAATATCAGGAACATCAGAGGTGTTGAGGATTGGGAGCATCTTGTTAAAAATATCGGTGTAACCACCAGCATATTCAGCGGTCAGGGTGATGCCATACTCGTTGGTTGAGTTGAAACCGTCGACAATCGCTTTCATGGCAGCTTCGCGTTCTTCACCGGTGTGCTGATGCCAGAAGACAATCTCTTTGGCTGGGGTCACTTTAGACCAATCGGTGCCTTCGACAACGACGGGAGCTTCTGTCGGAGCTTCGGTTGGAGCGGCTGTGGGGGCTTCGGTTGGGGCTTCAGTTGGAGCCTCAGTCGGAGCAGCGGTTGGTGCCGTGGTTGGGGTCGAGCAGGCACCCAAAACCAGGGCAGCAATCATGATGATTGCAAAGAAAGGAACTATCTTCTTCATTGTCAAAACCTCCATTTTGAACTGTTGAATGTTTGATATCGGTAAGCTTTCCCTACCGTTATATCCATATATTATCTTAACCCTTTAACCCAGTCGTGGCAATGCCCTGCGTAAATTGTTTCTGAGTGATGAAGTACACGATAAGGATGGGGATTAGCGTAATTACTGCGCCAGCCATCAGTAAATGTGTTTGTGGACCAGCTTCATTCACAAACGACCACAACCCAACCATCAATGGACGCCAGGTATCTTTGGTCGTCACGAGCAATGGCCATTGGAAGGCATTCCATGAACCTGTGAACGCAAAAAGCAATACAGTCATAATGGGCGCTTTGCTGATTGGCAGCACAATTTGTATCAGGAACCTTAGATGGTCAGCTCCGTCCATCCGAGCGGCATCCCAAAGTTCCTTTGGAATTTGAGCAAAGAACTGTCGCAGCAAAAAAATGCTGAAAGCATTTGCCAAGAATGGCACGGTAAGCGCCCAATAAGTGTTTAACCAGGTTCCGCCAGGAAGTGGAATAACTGCTCCGCGTATGAGCATGTAATTTGGGATAAGTGTTACTGACTCAGGGATCATCATGGTTGCCAGGAAAAGACTGAAAATAAAATTCTTTCCTTTGAACTCAATTCTCCCAAAAGCATACCCCGCCAGGATCGAGGTAAACAACAATCCGGTGATCGAGCCGAGGGTGATCAGTACTGAATTCAAGAAGTACTTTGAGAAGTTGGCTTCGTTCCAGGCCTGCACATAATTGGACCATTGCGGTACTTTAGGCAACAATTGTCTGCTAATTGTCTCGCCAAGTGTCATCAGGGAAGTGGATATCATCCAAAAAAAAGGAAAAATGAAAACAAGTGCACCAGCAATTAGGATCACGTAAAGCATTGCCCGTGACAAAAAACGAGGGATCGGGTGAGTTTTATTTCTTGAACCAAGTTTGGGCATGGTATCGATCGCTGCATTATCCATAGAACACCCTCGACCCCATCAGTTTATTTTGTGCCAACGTGAGCCCCAGAATGATCACGAAGAGCACAATTGCTTGAGCTGTTGCTACCCCGTATTGATTGGCTTTATAGAATCGATCGAAGATCAGCAAACTAGCTGTGATCACAGAATCCTGTGCGTTGGGAGTGCGCATGACATAAAGATGATTAAAAGCTTTAAAAGTGCCGATAAATGCAATTAAAGTCAGATAGAAGGTGATTGGAGAGAGCAAAGGTACTGTGATTCCCCAAAACATTTGGCTCTTGGTAGCGCCATCGATTTCAGCCGCTTCGTAGGTTTCCTTGGGTACGTTGCCGAGGCCTGCCAGAAAAATCACCGTGTTATAACCCACAAACGACCAAATACCGTAGATCATAATAGTCACAAGCGCAAGGCTTGGTCCAGCTAAAAAGCCGCTCACGTCAATACCGAGCAGTTCAAGCACTGGTTTAGGTTCAAACCGCCATCTAAGCGGGTCCACACCGAACCAACCAATGACTGTGTTGGCAATGGATGTTTCTCTCAGAGAAAAGATGATCTGAAAAACTACGGCTGTCGTTACAGAAGGCGTTACATATGGCAGGAAGTAAACCATTCGGAAAATTTCCTTGCCTATAATATCCTGATAGAGGATATAAGCCAGGACCATGCCAAGGATAATTTCTATTGGGACAGTGCCCAGTGCGTAATAGAGGGTAACAACCAAAGATTGGAGAAATTGAGCATTACCGGTTTCGGCCATTTGCAACCAGCCAGTCACAAACAAACCACCGCCAAGAAGGAGGATAATAGCAGTGAGCAGTTTTGCAATCATAGGACCACGTTTGATGGTCTTGAAGGCGTTCTCCCAAATCCAGAAAGCTAATACGATCATAGCCAGACCTGCGATAACAATTAGCAGGTTTTCCCATTTGCCAAAGATCATGAGGTAGTTTCTGTCACCTACAAACTTTCCTTTGACAACCCCCCAGTTAAAGAGACTCATATAAATTGAGTAACCGATAGGGAACAATCCAAAGATAAGGATGATCAGGAAGGCTGGAAGAACAAATAGATATCCCGTCAATGATTCCCGCAACATGGTTGCGTGCAGACTATGAACTTTCTTTGGTTCTGGAAGTGCTGTTTCAGTCAATGACGCCTCCATTCCACCTGATGTGGAACTAGTAAGAATTATACCAAGCCAATAATATCAAAATAGGTACAGATCTTTAAAATTTGTTTATCAATATTTTACTCTATTACGAAAATTTTTCCGTTTACTAAGAGCTTTCGATTTGTCAGAATACTCCTACTAACGCAAATTAAATATTGCTGAAACAGGATCGTGGTCACTGACCCGGTCTTCCGAAATTGCTGTTGTATTGAGATGTAAAACTTGAAAATGAACCAGATTTTCAGCCATTGGCGCACTCACCAAAATGTGATCCAGCGTTTGGGAATTGCCTTCGAAGTTATAGGTGTAGCGTTCAGCTTCATTCAACTGGTAGATCAAGTTGGTTAGCTCATTGCCCTCCAACTTTTTGAGCGGGTTGGACCAGTAGAAATCATTCAGATCACCCATCACCACCACATTTGCTTTAGGATCAACCGCCAATAATTCTCTAACAAATCGATTGACTGCATCTGCCTGCTGGTTACGTTGACCTTCAGATACCAACTTTGGTGGCTGAACATCGCCGTACAATGGATCGTCCCCTCCCTTCGAGTTGAAGTGATTGACGATGACATAGATGTCCTGGTTGCGAAAGAGGAAATGACCGACTAATGGCTTGCGGCTGTCCTGAAAGGCGGAGCTTGCAGGTTGTATACGGCCGGGGTTTAAGTTTAAGATCGCTTTTCCGTTCTGATCAGTAACGATCACCGCTGTCTCGGCATCCCCCTGTTTGAAATACGGTAAACTGACCCGATCAGTGCGATAGAGGATGACATTGCGAATGTTCCCACCAGTTTCACCTCCATCCCGGTTGTTGTTGGGGTTGATGTTCATGTAGCGATAAATGGGTCCACCAGCCTTTTGGATGGCATCAATGATTAGGCTGAGCGTCTCATTTGCACCGGTATTACCGGAATCGACCACGCCATCGTTATCCTGGATCTCTTGCAGCGCGAGGATATCCGGTGCGCCGAGCTTGTTGACAATTTGATCCGCCAATTGTGCAAGTCGGTCTGAATGGTCTAGCGCGTCCAGGTTTTCAACGTTATAAGTGGCAATTGAAAGTTCAGAATCGCCAACCTGATACTTCAACGAGTCGTTCAGAGCATTGGCAAGGGTAAAACTCAACTTTTGGGTGGGGGAAAGTCGATAATTTGTATAGTCGTAAGTGATAATTCCAGTGATCGGTTGATTAAAGCGGCTGCCCTGTCGGACGTCTGGTATAAAAATGAAGGCATCATCAATCATGATACGTTCTGGGTTGAAGTCTTTTTGGCGGATCACCAAAGCGCCACTCATCGAGATAACCGATGCATTTTCTCCTTTGTCGGCCACCACCCCAAACTCACGATAGCCACTCACCGTGGAGACAGCCAGTGCGTTATCGACCTGTACACGCATAGATTCAAGCGCTTCAAAGAAGTCAATGCCATCCTCTTCTGGGTCAAAGGTATTGTCACGGCTCATGTACCCGTCTGCGTCATTCTCGATCACCCCGTTCGGGATCTGCCTGCCCCCCTTCCCAATGATGATGGCGAAAGGCAAGGGATTTCCGCTCGAGAGCACCGAGATTGTAGATGCTTGGATTTGCGTGATGGTTAATGAGTTCTCTCCAATTCCTTTCGGGTTGAATTCGCGCACTTTGCCTTGCTCTATCATTAATGCATCCCCAACCTTTACCTTGCCGAAGACGGAATAGCTGATAAAGATTCCTTCAGAAGTGGCTGGATCATTATCTGGTTCAGGGTCTTGTAGATAAAAACCATTACCAGCTAATGCGGTAACAATTCCATAAACTTGCTCGACTTGTTGGCCGTCCAATGGTGAGCGGTGTTGGGCACCTTGTATTTGGTTGATCTTCACCCCAGCAGTGAATTGAACCGTCGGAGTTGGCAGTGTAATAGTTGCCATGCCTGAGCCAAGCGGGGCGTTTCCGATCAGCGCTGAGGGGGTTGACAAGTTGGGTTGGAATTGACAAGCTGCTATGAAAAAGCAAATAATTAGGGAAATTGCCAGGTTTTGGTTTGGATTCTTTTTCACTCAATGATTTTACATCATTCGAATCTTTGAAATGAAATAATTGAGATAAAATTGACATATGGAAATTCAAGCCGCAATTGCCAAAGTAGACCGTTACTCTTCACCTGAGCAGGGGGATAAGGTTGAAGTCATCGAACGCCCGAATGGTGGCATCTCATTTGTGATGGCTGAGGGAAAAATTTCTGGGCAACGCTCCAAAGCAGTCACCATGAAGGCTGTTCATCGTACCATGTCTCTGATAAGCGAAGGCATTCATGATGGTGCCTCCGCTCGGGCAGTGCTTTCGGGAATCAAGAGCGAACACCAGAATCATGCCGAGGTCAATCTGAGTATCCTCTCATGCGATCTCGAATCTGGCACGATCGTGATCACCAAGAATCATCCCATTCCGATCATTCTCATTCGAGACGGCTTGATTGACTTGCTGCGACTCGAACCTGACTCCGAAGATAATCTCAAAGGCAATCCTTGTGTTTATCAATTTGCCTTTGAAGCCGAGAGCACTTTCGTGCTTTTCTCAGACGGTGTCTACAGCGCTGGGCAGCAAACCAACCAACTGATTGATCTACCCATGGAACTTGAATCGATGATTGAAGATCAGGAACCTTCGGTCGAAGAACTGGCAGACTTCATCCTTACCAGGGCGATTAACCAGGATACAGGTCGACCAAGAGATGATATGACGGTCTTAGTGATAAAGATCGCCACATCAAAAGTGAAAGACATCCGCAAGGTTTCCATCCATTTTCCACTGTAAGATAAAGGAGCAGTATGCGAGAGGAAGTCGTCTTAATTACCGGCGCTAACGGGGAAATCGGTCATGGATTGATCCATCATCTGGCAAACCAGGGTTATCCGATTGTCGCGCTGGATGTTAACCCAATCGATAAAACCCTGCGTGAAGAAGTGCGAACTTTCATCGTTGGGGACATCCTGGACCAGGTGTTATTAGGTCGACTGGTGGTCGAGCACAAGATTCGCACCATTTACCATCTCGCTTCCATCCTCTCGACCAAAGCCGAATATAACCCCGAGACTGCCCACAAGATCAATGTGGAAGGCACGCTCAATTTATTGCGCCTGGCAGTTGAGCAAACCAACTGGCAAGGTAAACCTGTTAAATTTATCTATCCGAGTTCTATTGCAGTCTATGGTTTACCAAACCTGACCACAAAACAGGCAGCTGGCAAGATATCCGAATGCGAACACCTCAACCCAACCACCATGTACGGCTGCAATAAGCTGTATTGTGAGCACCTTGGGCGCTATTACAACCATTATTATCGACAGCTGGCTGCAGATTCGAGTAACCGATTGTCTGTGGACTTCAGAGCCCTACGTTTTCCAGGATTGATTAGTGCGGAAACCATCCCAACAGGCGGCACCAGCGATTATGGTCCTGAAATGTTGCATGCGGCAGCCAAAGGCGAACCCTATCATTGCTTTGTACGGCCGGACGCGACACTGCCCTTTATGGTCATGCCGGATGCCATCCGTTCGCTGATTATGTTGCAGGAGGCAGATCGCGCCAAACTCATTCACGATGTCTACAATGTCACCAGTTTCAATCCAAATGCGGCCGAGATTCGTGCCATTACAATAGAGGCTTTCCCAGACGCTCAGATCGATTTCGTGCCAGACGTCAAACGTCAGGGCATTGTGGATACCTGGCCAGAAGATGTGGATGACTCAGCTGCCCGGGAGGATTGGGGTTGGTATCCAGAATACGATCAAAAGCGGGCTTTCAAGGAGTATCTGATCCCAGCGATTAAAACCAGATATTCAAAGCATTAAATCATAATCTATACGCAGAATAGAATAATTATGCCCATTTATGAATACAAATGTGAACATTGTCAGGATCAATTTGAAGCCATCCGCAAGATGATCGAGGCTGACGAACCGATTGCCTGCCCCAGTTGTCATCACCTGTCTTCCAGTCGAATGATTACAGCTGCAATGGCCTTCTCCGACGGTCACGCCATAGGTCAGTCTGAGCAGTCTTGTGAAAGCTGTCATTCTGGGAATTGCGGTACTTGTGGACGCTAATCTCACGGGCTATGCGCAAAAGAAAGTCCTCATCACTGGCGGATCCAGCGGGATCGGACTTGCCATGGCGAAATTGCTGGCTATCAGCGGAGCCTCATTGGTCATTGTTGCCCGTAACCAGGCAAATCTCCAAAAAACGCTTGACATGCTTGAAGCTCTGAGAATTAATCCCAGCCAAACCTTCGAAGTTGTCTCGGTTGATGTTTCTGATTTCGACCATGTCAGTCACAACCTCCGACATTACACTGAACCAGACAAACTGCCGGACTTCGTTTTCAATGCTGCTGGGGTCGCTCGCCCTGGTTATGTCGAAGAAATACCTCTTGATGTTTTCAAATGGACTATGGATATCAACTATCATGGCACCGTGAATGTGGTTAAGCATTTCCTGACTCCATTTATCGCTCGTGGAAGGGGCGCATTCATCAACTTCTCCTCTCTCGCTGGAGTGATCGGTGTGTTCGGATACACGGCTTATGCCGGCTCCAAGTATGCGGTACGAGGTTTCAGTGATGCCTTGCGGGCTGAGATGAAGCCGAAGGGCATTCAGGTTACCATCGTTTATCCACCCGATACCGATACACCCCAATTAGCCTGGGAAGATCAATTTAAACCTTACGAAACACGCGTCATTGCCGGGTCTGATAAGCCACTTACTGCGGAACTGGTCGCCAGAGACGTGCTCGTCAATGTGTTGAAGAAAAAGAAAATGGTTGTGCCTGGTTCTGAAGCAAAACTGATGCATTGGGCTGCCACCCACCTGGGCGGCTTGGTCTACCCCGTCATGGACATGCTGGTAGCCAGCGCGCAAAAGAAAATGGCAAAGCGTCCGTAAGCGACTTCATGGATATCGATTCTCTGCTCGAAACCTGGAAAACCAATTCGGAATTTAGAGACAACATTGCACTTTGGCAAATCAAAGAGCCCACTGCTGGCATGTTGGGTGATTTTCCTGAGTCGATGTCACCTGCTTTGCAAACGCGTTTAAGAGACAGCGGGATCAACCAGCTTTATCTACACCAAATCCTGGCATGGCGTCATCTGGAAGAAGGACTGAATGTGGTGCTTTCGACGGGTACTGCCAGTGGAAAAACGTTGGCCTATAACCTGCCAGTGCTTAACAAACTCATCCAATCTGGCCAGTCAACCGCACTTTACCTCTTTCCAACCAAAGCCCTGGCTCAGGATCAACTTCGCACTCTACAGAGCTTGAGCACCAGTTCAATTAAGCCAGCTATTTATGACGGAGATACTCCGACAGGTCATCGCTCGGATATCCGAAAAACCGCCTCAATCGTAATCACCAACCCGGATATGCTTCACCAGGGCATATTGCCTCACCATACACTTTGGCAGCGTTTTTTTTCAGGGTTGAGATTTGTGGTTTTGGACGAAATGCATACCTATCGAGGTGTTTTCGGTTCACATGTTGCCAATGTGATCCGTCGGTTAAAAAGGATCGCGGCTTTTTATGGCGCTTTTCCGCAGTTTATCCTGACGTCTGCCACGATTGGTAACCCGCTTGAACTGGCTGAACATCTGACCGAACAACCTGTCGAATTGGTCGAACAGGACGGCTCACCGCACGGTAAGCGGCATTTTATTCTCTATAATCCACCTCTGATCGACCCGCAATTGGGTCTTAGAAAAAGTGCCATTCAGACCGGAGTAAGGGTCGCCAATGAATTGCTTGAGAAAGGTCACCAGACCCTGGTCTTTTCACGCACACGCCGCACGGTGGAGATGTTGCTGACCTACCTGTTGGAAAAAACCAACCCGATGAATCGCGGAATGATCCGCGGATATCGCAGTGGCTATCTTAAGTCAGAGAGGCGCGAGATCGAGCAAGGTTTCAAGTCGAATCAGATCAAAACGGTTGTTTCTACTTCTGCCCTGGAGTTGGGTATCGACATCGGTGATCTTGAATCCGTATTAATAATTGGGTATCCTGGTTCGATTGCGAACACCCTGCAACGTGCAGGACGAGCTGGTCGCAAGCAACAACCTTCTTTAGCCTTGCTGATCGCCTCCCCGGACGCCATGGATCAATACCTGGCAACTCACCCTGAATATTTAACCGGGTCATCTCCTGAAAATGCCCTGATCGACGCAAACAACCTCTCGATCTTGCTACAGCATTTGCGTTGCGCGGCTTTTGAATTGCCTTTTAAGGCCGATGAAGCCTATGGGTTGGTGCCAATCTCACTGATCCAGGCTTATCTTGAAATGCTCGCGCAAACCGGCGAGCTCAACAAACAAAATGACAAGTACTTCTGGGTGGCAGATCAGTTCCCATCCGGCACCGTCTCTCTGCGCAGCTCGACCCCCAACGTAATCACCCTCAACGAGATGACAGACATGGGTTCTCGATTGGTCGGCCAGATTGACGCTGGCAGTGCCAACTGGCTTGTGCATCCTGAAGCCATCTACCTACACGAAGCAGAAAGCTATGAAGTGCTTTCGTTGGATCTTGAAGCCGGAAAATGTGAGCTGAAAAGATCCGATAAAGACTATTACACCCTACCTGACGAAAAAACCACTATTGAAGAGTTCTCGATTATCAAACAACAAGATCTGAGGCAATGTGGCAAACGCTTTGGCAACCTCAGTCTGCTCCTGCAAGTGGTTGGTTATCGCAAGATTCGCTGGTTCACGAACGAAACCGTTGGTCACGGAGAGGTGGATTTACCCCCACATTCCCTTAATACGACCGGCTTCTGGCTTACCTTCAGTCCGGAGCTGATCGAGCTATTACGCGAGACCGACCAATGGAACGCTGATCCTAATCACTATGGTACTAATTGGCCAAAATTGCGCGAAAAGATCCTCTTGCGGGATAGTTACACCTGCCGGGGTTGCGGTGCCAGACCCGAGCCCGGTACTTTGCATGTCCATCACATCCAGCCTTTTCGCAGTTTTCTTGACAAAACATTAGCCGATAGCCCGTCTAATTTGGTGACGCTCTGCCCTTCCTGCCATCGCCAGGCTGAAATCGCGGTCAGGATTCGCAGCGGACTGGCAGGCGCCAGCTATGCCTTACGCAACCTCGCACCCCTCCTGATCATGTGTGACCGTGAAGACATTCAGGTGCTTTCAGAAATCCGCTCTGTGCTCGACAACAATAGGCCGGTTATTCTGGTGTACGACAACATCCCAGGTGGTTTAGGTTTATCGGAGCGGCTATACGAATTGCATGAGGACTGGGTGCACAAGGCGATCGAAATGATCGATGATTGTCAGTGTTTGGATGGCTGTCCGGCTTGCGTTGGTCCAATCGGCGAAGAAGGCTATGGTGGTAAGGTTGAAGCTCTCAGTTTATTAAAAGGACTGTTCTGATGGATTGGCAGTCCTTGACCGATAAGCTGAAACGGATGGGGGTTCAGGTTGGTGTAGAAAAGCCATTAATAAAGCCAATGGGTAAGCAAAAAGATATCAGCGAATTGCTGCCAGGTGATGAAATTAACACTATCTATGGGTCGTTGTTTTCAGCGCATCATACTTACCCCATGACCTATCAACACGGAAATCAACCGATCGTGCCCGTCCACAATCTCACAAAAATCGCATCGTGGGCAAAAAGTGAAACTCCAGAATCTATTCAACTTGAAAACCTGATCTTCCTGGACACCGAGACCACAGGGCTTTCCGGTGGAACGGGAACCATGGCTTTCATGGTTGGCGCGGCGCGCTTCGTCAACGGAGAACTCGTCCTTGAACAGTTCTTCTTACGTAACCCTGCCGAAGAAACAGCAATGGTTGCCGCATTGTCGGAATTCTGTAATGGCATGCAAGGCGTGGTGACATATAACGGAAAGTCGTTTGATATTCCTATCCTGAATACCCGCTTTATTATGCAGGGCATGCGTTCACCTTTTGTTGGTTTGCTACATTTTGACCTGTTGCACCTCACCCGTAGGGTTTGGCGTGCCCGTCTCGAGCAATGCCGCCTTGGCGATATTGAGCATCAGATTCTCGGTTTGCGGCGCGATGACAATGAAATCCCTGGCTATCTTGTGCCTGAGTATTACAACCAGTATCTTCGGGACGGCAACGCAGAACCACTGCTGGGAGTTTTCTACCACAACGAGGTTGATGTTGTCAGTTTGGCAGCCCTGTTCGCTTACTTCTGTGACTTACTTGGCGATCCTGCCAGCTGGCAATCCAACGAAATTAAAGATCTGACATCTGTTGGAAGTCTAATGGAGACGATGGGTGATTCCGCACTGGCTGAAGCAATTTATGACAGAGGTTACGAAACGGATAGCCCCAGAGAACATCGCCTCGAATTGCTCTTGCGTAAAGCCATGTTGCATAAGCGCAATGCTCAATTCGATCAAGCTGTCGTCCTATGGGTAGAAGCGAGTGAGTACGGTTCGCTTGATGCGCTGCTGGAGTTGGCTAAATTTCATGAGCACATTAACAAACAACCTGAACTCGCTCTGCAAGTGTCCACTAAAGCGATTTCAATGATCCATAATTCCGATATCAGTAATCAGCCAAAGGTCATTGCTGCTTGGGAGCATCGCATCCAACGTTTATCCTCAAAAATCGCCAAATAATTCAACCCTCGCAGGTTTCGTTTTTGTGTTTCGTTTTTGCGTAATGCCTCAATAGAAAATGTTACCGAAGAAGTTTGTGTCAAGGCTAAATAGGAATGTCCTAATGTTGGCTAAATAGAAGTGTCCTAATTAATCACAACAGTAGGCTTACCATTCAGTTTCTTTCCATAGGTTCTCCAAGGGTGATCAACGGGGGGAGAC
>JBASOE010000033.1:0-27238 GCA_049657925.1 Anaerolineaceae bacterium | reverse complement strand
AGGAATTAAGACAAAAGACACCTCTTGTGAAGTGTCTTCCTGTGGACCCAGGGGGATTCGAACCCCCGGCCTTCTCAATGCCATTGAGACGCGCTCCCAACTGCGCTATGGGCCCTTGTGTCTTCATTTCTTGAACCCGAGCGCCCCTAATTCCCAAGGGAGGGGACTGCGTGCGCTATGAGCTCAGATTTTGATAAAGTTGTTAAAAAGTCTTGCAGTGGACCTGGAGGGATTCGAACCCTCGGCCTCTTCAGTGCGATTGAAGCGCGCTCCCAACTGCGCTACAGGCCCGATTCCCATCCGGTTTATGCCCAGATTTCAAGATTCAGGATTGTACTTGCTGGTGGGCGGATTTGTCAAGCATCGTGTAGTAAAGATTTGTAGTAAAGAACCACAACATAAGGAATCGTTTGTTGTGCTCAAGCTCCTCACAAAATCAGTTAAAAGTACCCTTGACATTGTGAAGTGTGTCATATATACTGTAATTACTTTATTCAGCGAATAAACTAACATGATAGATAACCCACTGCGCAACCACAAAGAATTACTGAAATCGTTAAACCGATCGCTCATTCTCAACGCAATTAAAAGATTTGGCCCGATTTCTCGCGCGGATGTAGCTCGATTGTTAGGCTTGAGCCCCGCCACCTTGACATCCATGACTACTCACATGTTAGCGGAGGGGTTAATCTACGAAAAAGCGACCGGGCTTTCCTCAGGCGGACGTCCACCGGTATTGTTGGCTTTGAACCCGCAAGGAGGGTTCGCAGTTGGTGTGAAACTCACGGAATCAACGGTTATCGCCGCGCTGACCGACTTGGAGGCAAATACGTTGGCAAAAGCCAGCTTGCCCTGGGATGGCGAGACAGCTCAAAGTGCGTGCCAAAATATTCGTCAGGTAATTGCCAAGTTGGTCAAGATTGCGAATATTAACCGCGCACAGGTAATTGGTTTGGGAATTGGTCTGGCTGGAGTGGTGGATGCTACGACGGGGATCATTCTGGAATCTCCCTACCTCCCTTGGAAAAATCTTGATCTGCGCAGTGAACTTGAATCAAGGTTGCGCATTCCAGTTTTTGTCGATAACGACGTTAACACCCTTACTCTGGCTGAAAAATGGTTTGGCGCAGGGGTGGGTGTAAAAGACTTTTTGGTGGTGACCATTGGCCGAGGTGTTGGCATGGGCATTGTCGTGAATGATCAGCTTTACCAAGGCAGGCATGGTGGAGCTGGTGAACTCGGACACGTTTTGGTGGACGAACAAGGCCCTTTCTGTGCTTGTGGAAAAAGAGGATGTCTGGAAGCATTGATCAGTGATTCAGCTTTGTTGCAAGAAGCAGTCAGACAATATACTACCGAAATCGCGCCGAAAACAATCGAAGACTTGGTGCGTTTGGCTGAAATGGGAGATGAACGCGCAAAGCAGATTTTTGCCAAAGCTGGCAAAATGTTGGGTAAAGCCCTGGCGCAACTGATTAATATCTTTGATCCGGAATTGATAATTTTGGGGGGAGAAGGATTGCGTGCTGGGGAAATCATGCTGACACCAATGCGTGAGGTGGTTGAGTCACAGGTGGTGTCAGCTTTTGTAGGCGGGTATCGAATCAGTGAGGAAGCCTGGGGAGACGATGCCTGGGCGCGTGGTGCAGCCAGTCTGGTGTTGCGGGAACTTTTCGAATCTCCTGTTCACAAAGAGGAGAATCGTACGTCCCTGATGATGGGACATTGAGTTACGGAAGGAGGAGTATTTTTTTGCATGAACTATGTTTAGTCAATAAAAATAGTCACCAATCATTTAACTGTTTTACTTTTTGGAGGAATAAATGAACAAACCCAAGTTTTTCCGTCTGCTAAGTTTGATGTTAATATTGATGATGCTGATCTCAGCTTGCGCAACTACTGCCCCTGCTGAATCCCAAGAGCCAGAGACCGAAGTAATCGTGGAGTCAGCACCTGATAAACCAGTCACCATCAGCTTTTGGCATGCTTACAACGCTGATGTTGAAGCCAAGTTTTTGGATGAGGTTCTCATCCCAGCTTTTGAAGCTGCCCATCCGGATATCAAAGTCGAATCGGTATTGGTGCCCTACGATCAATTCCGTCGCAAGTTGCTGATTGCACTCTCAGGTGGTTCTGCGCCTGATGTAGCCCGTCTGGATATCATCTGGGTACCTGAACTGGCCGACCAGGGTGCATTAATGAACTTGGATCAGGACATGCCAGATTTCGCCGCCTATTCCGAACAATTTTTACCTGGCCCACTCGCGACCAACATGTACAATGGCGCACATTATGGTTTGCCATTAGATACAAATACGCGTGTGATGATCTACAACAAAGATATGTTTACAGCCGCTGGCATCACCGCAGCTCCCACGACGATGGAAGAATTAGAAGTTGCTTGTGAAGCAATCAAAGCGCTTGGACCAGATAAGTACTGCTTCGCCGATGGGGGTACCTATGCCTGGGCTGTCAATCCCTGGATTTGGTCCTTCGGTGGTGATGTGACAGATCCAACAGTCACTCAGTCCACAGGCGTTTACAACGGAGCTGACACCGTGGCAGCCTACCGATTCCTCAAGGATGGTCTGGACAAAGGTTACATTCACCCCGGCATGACTGGTGGTGGTTTGGATACGTGGGGTGGGTTTGGTCAAGATCAGATTGCGATGATTCTGGAAGGCCCCTGGTTCCCGCCTGTGTTTGATAAACAATTTCCCGGAAAACCATATGGGATGGCGTTAATGCCTGCTGGCAAGGGCGGTTCAGTTTCAGTAGTTGGTGGTGAAGATATCGCCATCTTCCAACAAAGCGCCAACAAGGAAGCGGCGATTGCGTTTGTCAAATATATGCTTTCTGAAGAGGTTCAGATGCAATTGGTTTCTGTAGGCCAGATGCCAGTCCTAAAAAGCGCCAGTGATAACGCGGTCATCAAGGACCATCAGTTCTTCGGTATCTTCCTGGAACAATTAGCTACAGCTAAAGCCCGCACCCCTCATCCCAACTGGAGTAAGATTGAAGAAATTATGACAAACGTTGGCGGTGAGATTCTGGCTGGCACGGTGGAAGTTCAAGCAGGTTTAGACAAAGCTGCCACAGATATCGATCCGTTGTTACCCATCCAATAATTTAATTTAGAAGAGGGAGCCCAGAAGGGCTCCCTCTAAACAAGAGGTCTGTGATGGCGCTTAGCCTGAAGAAACAGAAACAACTGATCCCGTTGTTATTCGTGGCACCAGCCCTGATATTCTTCTTAATTTTCCAAGTGTATCCATTGATTAAAGGGTTCCAGATGAGTTTCTATCGCTGGGAACTGATGCCTGGCAAAGTCTCTGAGATGATCGGAGTAGAAAATTACACCCGTGCGTTTAAAGACCCAATTTTCAGTCGGGCGTTCAGAAACACTTTACTCTACACCTTTGTGACAGTACCGCTACAAATGGCTTTTGCCATGTTGGTTGCAGTGATGATCAACGCCATTCCCAAAGGCAAGTCGGTTTTTAGAGCGCTCTACTACATTCCAGTGATTACATCTTGGGTAATTGTGTCTCTGTTGATCAAATATTTGTTCCAATCCCCGCAGGGTGTAGTTAATTACTATGTCGTGGAAGTTTTTCATTTGGCGGCAAAACCGTTACCATGGCTGCGGGACCCTAATCTTGCCTTCATTCCGATTCTGATCCTGGGAATCTGGAAGGGAATCGGCTGGAGTATGGTTATTTTTCTGGCAGCCTTGCTGGGAATACCGCAAGATTACATTGAAGCTGCCTCGATTGATGGGGCCAATCATTGGAAATCTTTCTGGCATATCACCATCCCCTTGATGCGCCCTACTTTGGTATATACAGCGGTCATGCTATTAATTGGAGGATTCAATGTCTTCCTCTCTGTTTATCTGATAACCAACGGAGGCCCTCAGCAGTCCACTGAAGTCATTCTCACATATGCCTATCACCAGGCGTTTGATTTTCTTGATTTTGGTTATGGCGCGGCTATTTCTTACTTAATGGCTGCCTTGATCATATTACTGAGTTTTCTGCAGATCAAGTTCTTGCGCAAACCGCAAGAACTTGCATGAAGGGATTGAAGATGGGAAAGCGAAATCGCAGAACCAGGGAGTTGGTATTCTATCTGCTTTTAGCTATCGGAGCGGCTATTATGATTTATCCTTTCCTGATCATGATTTCCAATGCCTTTAAAGCCAATGTTTTCGTCATCGAGTACCCGCCTAAATTGATACCGGACGAGCCTTCCATCTCTAATTTTGTTCGTGCCTGGACATCAAATAATTTCCAACGCTATTTCGTGAACAGCGCTGTCACGGCAATCACATCCACCGTTGGAACTGTCATTGTAGCTGCACTTGCAGCCTATGCTTTTGCGCGCTTTACGTTTCCTCTCAAGGAAGTTTTTTTCTGGTTAATGCTGATAGTATTGATGATTCCGGACACGATCTCCATCATTCCCAAGTTTTATCTGGCGAGCAACCTGCAATTGCGTAACAATCTATGGGGACTTATATTGTTTTATATTGCGGGGGGTATATCAGGCAATATTTTTTTGCTGCGCGGTTTTTTCGAAACTTTACCGCGTGAACTCGAAGAAGCTATGACCATTGATGGTGCTTCCCCGCTAAGGATATTTTTCAAGCTGGCTTTGCCATTGTCGGCTCCAGCCATTGCTACAGTGGCAATCTTCTCATTCCTGTCGAATTGGGATGAATATACCTGGGCACTAACGATCATTGATAAGCCTGCTTTGCGAACCTTGCCTATCGCCATCTTTTCATTCCAAGGTCAACACGGAACCGAATGGGGATTAGTGTTTGCTGCAATGCTGATCGCTCTAATCCCGATTTTCATCGTCTTCTTTGCCCTACAGCGTTACTTTGTTCAGGGTCTCACCAGTGGGGCGATCAAAGGCTAATGCATGCGGCAATTTTCCATCAACTGGCTTTTTTCCCTGTTGGCATTCTTCGTCCTGACAAGTTGCCTGTCAGGTAAACAAGAGCCAATTGTGTCTGAGCCTAATTCAACACGTGAGGTTAATATGTCAAACATCACTATTAAATCCATGGACTATGACAAAGCTTTTTATAAGCCGGGTGAAGCCCTGACTTTTGTACTTCAGGTTGATTGCGAAGACTGCATGGCGACTGTGCCGGTCGAGATGGTCTTCAAGATAAGCTTTCTTAGTGCAGAAATAAAGCAGGAACATCACTGGGTCGAGTTGGAACGCGGTCTCCAGCGAGTGCAAGTGTCTATAGCTTTGCCATCTGAGGCTCCCAAAGGGTATGGTCTGGATATTCAGCTCCTGGATGGCGATGGACAGGTGCTCAATCAAATCAGCAGTGGCTTTGATGTGCTCAATGATTGGATTGAACGTCCCCGCTACGGATTTCTGACCGATTTTTGGCCGGATCGAACCGATCAAGAGCAAACAATGCAACGCTTGGCACAATTTCACATCAATGGTTTGCAGTATTACGATTGGATGTATCGCCACGAACAATTGCTTGCATCCGAAGAACCCTACTTTGATCTGTTGGGTAGAAAACTTTCGCTCCAAACAGTTGAGAGTTTGATTGAACAGGGTCATAAGCGGAACATCGCTGCCATGCCTTACACGGCTATCTATGGGGCATCGATTGACTTTTTTCGGGCTAACCCTGATTGGGTTTTATACAAAAAAGATGGTTCACCTGCCCTGTTTGGTGATAACTTTATGGCCATAATGGATCCACGACCAGATAGCCCTTGGATGGATCATTTACAGAGTCAGTTCAAAGAGGTCTTGCAACGAACGCAATTCGATGGGATTCATCTCGATCAGTATGGGGATCCAACTATTGGCTATGATAAATCTGGAATTTCCTACGATATGGCGCAGGCATTGGTGGATTCTATAAACCGCACATGTGCCTTGGTAGATAGAGAGCGAACCGATGGAGCAGTCATCTTTAATGCTGTGACCGCCTGGCCGGTGGAGCAAGTGGCGAAGTCAGAGCAGGATGTCGTTTACATAGAGCTCTGGGCTCCATTCACTAAGTTCAATCATCTGCACCAGCAAGTCATTGCTGCCCAGCGGTATGGTGATGGCAAACCAGTGATTATTGCTGCTTATATACATCCTTCTGGCAGTAGTAATCCCATCTTGATGGATGCGATTTTGTTCGCCTCAGGGGCCTCTCGTATTGAATTGGGTGAGAATCTTGGTTATCTTGCTGATGCCTATTTTCCTAAATACGAAACCCTGGACTCTGAACAAGTCACTCGTCTCAAGCGGTATTATGATTTTGCCGTACGCTATGCGGATGTGTTTGGCCCTGCAACCCGCGATGAAGGCACGCTCGCTGAGAGCGTTGAAATTACCGGAATTACGACTTCACGCTATGTCAGTTATGATAAGGTGATGATAGTGGCCAGGGAGAGTCAGCAATTCAGTGCCGTAAGTTTGATTAACATGATGGGGATCGACTCTCCTGATTGGAACGAGTCTGCCAAATTCCCACAATCACTTGAAAGTTTTCGAGTGATTGTGCCTTTGAGTGATCGCGTATTTAAACAAGTTTGGTTTGCTTCCCCAGACGGATCTGAACTTTCCTTGCAACCGATCCCATTTGATGTAGATAGCGAAAAACTTACACTGACGATACCTTCACTCGAATATTGGGACCTTTTACTGATTGAATGGGATCACAACTAAAAAGGTGCTGGATGGAACCTACGGAACTTGAAGCTCTCAAAAATCGCAGCATTCAAATCATCCTGCAAAATCAACACACGAGTGGAGCCTACCTGGCTTCCCCTAATTTTGCAACTTACCACTATTGTTGGTTTCGGGATGGCTCATATATTGCCCATGGCATGCAGCAGGTTCAGGCATACTCCAGTGCGGAAAAATTCCACGACTGGGCTGCGATTACAATCCTGTCTCAGCGGGAGGTTATTCAATCTGCAAGAAGAAAAATTGCTCAGGGTGATAAATTAGGCCCTGCAGATTTCTTACATACCCGCTATACATTAGATGGGAAAATTGCAGAAAAAGAGGATTGGCCGAATTTTCAATCAGATGGTTTTGGCACATGGTTGTGGGCTTTATCCAACTATGTTAGTAGTCAGGGTATGCGCTGTAAGCCAATTTGGTTGGAAGCTGCTGAATTGGTTTGCCAATACCTTTCCTCAGTTTGGCAAGTGCCTTGTTATGACCTGTGGGAAGAGTTTCCAGAACAACAACATACATACACTCTGGCGGCCATTTATGGCGGCTTGAGATCCATAGAAGGATTAGTCGGTTTATCATTCAAAAATGTGGCAGAAGAGATTCTGCAGGTCATTTTGACTTGCTGTCAGGAGGACGGAGTTTTTGTCAAGGCAGTGGGACGAAAAGATGTTGATGCCAGTCTGGTCGCGCTCGCTTATCCTTACCAAGTAGTCGAACCAGGGTCGGATCTTATGCGCAACACCGTGAAACGTATCGAGAGTGATTTAGTTCAGAATTACGGCGCTCACCGCTATGCCGCAGACACCTACTATGGAGGCGGTCAATGGCTTCTTTTAAGCGCATGGTTGGGCTGTTATCACGCCAACCTGGGTGAGGTAGAGGAAGCCAATGCTTATTTGAATTGGATAATCAATCAAAGTGATCATACCGGACATATGCCTGAACAAGTGCCTTTGTATCTGAATCAGCCGGCCTATTATCCTCAATGGTTGGAGCGTTGGGGTGAAATTGCCAATCCCCTGCTCTGGAGCCATGCCAGCTTCCTCTGCCTTACCTCACATCTGAAATATTAAAGAAAAAACAGGGCAACTAAATGTTGTCCTGTTTTGTACGGTTGAGATCTACGCGCCAGCGTTGGTGACGGTATTGACCGTCGATTTCTTCTCCAGTTTTTCTTCCTTAGCTTTGCGTTTTTCCTTGATGGTCATCTTTGGCTTTTTACGTTCTTCTTTTCCTGCTTTGTCTTTAGTTGCCATGGGTACCTCCTGTGTAATAATGGGTAGACTTCCTTATTATAGCCGAATTTACTCAACTTTCCAACCCTGATGGTATGATTAAGCGCTGATACCACAGCCTGGAGGGCTACTTGGAAGACGCGCTTTCGAAGCGGACGCGTTTACGCTATCTTTTTACTTTGCTCATCATCATCACCTTGCCCTGCTACATCCTTGGCATTGTGCTTTTGCGTTTGGATCGCGGACCGATCACTGGCACGCCAACCCCCACAATTACCCAAACCGGCACTATCACGCTTACTCCGACTGTTACCCTCACTCCGTATCTGACGCGCACCCCGACCATTACCCCAACTCCTTCGCAAACCCCAACAACGACGGCAACTTTCACGATCACACCAACACCAACCAACACTCACACACCTACCGAAACAGCCATCCCTTCGGATACAGCGATACCGACTGAAACCCCCCTTCCTGCGGATACAGCGACACCGACTGAAACTCCCACGCCGACCGAAACTTCCACCCCTGAACCAACAATCGAACCGACCATTTGACTTCCTACTTAGCCAGTAACCTGATGAGAGAACTATGCCACTTGACCTAACCGAACACTTGAAACACCTAATTTCAGCGCCGGGTTTATCCGGCTATGAAGACCCGGTACGCGAGATTATCGCTGTGGCCTGGGAGCCTTACACTGACCATATGAGCATTTCGAATCTTGGCAGTTTGTATGGCTTTCGCAAAGGCACGGGAGCTGAACCCCGCCCCAAGGTCATGTTAGCCGCGCACATGGACGCAATCGGCTTAATGGTAACCGCTATTGATGAAGGGTTTTTACACTTTACTCAGGTGGGTGGGGTTGACCCACGCATCCTGCCGGGGCAGATGGTTACCGTACACGGCCGCGAGCACCTGCAAGGCATGGTGGTGATGCCCCCAGCTTTCACCCTGCCACCTGAAGCAGGCAGCGGTCCGCTCGGATTGCCTTACCTCTTGGTTGATACCGGTTTGCGTCCCGATGAAGTCGCGAAGAAAGTGCGGGTAGGGGACGTGATTTCCTTTGCCCAATCGCCCATCGAACTGACTGGCGGTACCATTGCCGGGCATACCCTCGACAATCGTGCTTCGGTGGCCGCCCTGACAGTGTGCCTCGAAGCGCTAAGCAAACGCAAACACGTTTGGGATGTTATTGCTGATGCAACCGCACAGGAAGAAGTCGGCGCGATTGCCTCCTTCACCGACCCGGTTGCCATCCGCCCGGATTTCGCTATCGTCATCGATGTGACTTTTGCCAATGGACCCGGTGGCAGTGGCTGGCGCGATTTCGACCTGGGCAAGGGTATCACCATTACCTGGGGCGCCAATCAACACCCAGCACTCTTCGAAGAAATCACAAAATTGGCTGAGAAACTGGACATCCCCTTCAAGCGGGAGCTTGCCCCAGGCATGTCGGGCACGGACTCGTACGGTATCCAGGTGGCTGAAAGCGGCATCCCAGTGGTTGAGATTGGCATCCCGCTGCGCTACATGCACACCCCGGTTGAACAGGTCGCCATCAAGGATATTATGAGGGCTGGTCGGTTAATGGCTGAGTTCATCACCGAACTGCCTGCCGATTTCATGAGCAAGGTGGAGTGGAGGTAATGATGGCGACGAAAGCAGTCAATTCGAAAAGTATCGATCTGAAAATGACCAAAAAAGACCTCGACCTGCTCACTCAGCTATGCAACGCAGTGGCTGTCTCGGGTGATGAGCAGGAAGTGCGCGCGATCGTACTGGAACAAGTCAAGCCAATCGCCGACACAGTTACCGTGGATTCGCTTGGCAATGTGTTGGCGACCAAGCTTGGCAAAGGCAAAAACAAGCTGCGGGTGATGATTGCGGCGCATATGGATGAGGTCGGCTTCATGCTGATCAAAGATGAAGACAACGGTATCTTTGAGTTCCGAGTGGTGGGCGGCATTGACGAGCGCCAGTTGGTTGGCAAATCGGTTGTGATCGGTCGCGAGCACACTCCGGCAATTATTGGCACCAAGGCGATCCATCTGACCACACCCGACGAACGCAAGGTCGCGCTCAAAGTTGAACAACTGCGCATTGATTTGGGTCCGGCAGGCTCCTCCAAAGCCAAAATCGGCGACAGGGCGACCTTTTCCACGCAATTGCAGGTCATTGGTCCAAGCATCCGTTCCAAGGCGCTGGATGACCGACTGGGCGTGTTCAACCTGATCCAATTGCTGAAAACCGCGCCGGACAATGTTGACCTATTGGCCGCGTTTACCGTACAGGAGGAACTCGGCTTGCGTGGCGCGCGAGTGGCTGCCTATGCTTTTGACCCACAAATTGGCATCGCGCTCGATTCCACGCCAGCCAATGACCTGCCATTCTACGAAAACGGCGAAAAGAATTCCCGGTACAACACCCGGTTGGATGGCGGACCGGCGATCTATCTGATGGATGGCGCAACGATTGGAGACCGCCGCTTGATCGACTGGCTGATTTCGACGGCTGAAGCCGAAGGCATCCCCTGGCAGTTTCGCCAGCCCGGCATGGGCGGAACCGACGCCGGAGCCATTCACAGAACTCGCGCAGGCGTCCCCAGTGTCTCAGTATCGGTACCCCAGCGCTATCTACACTCTGCGGCTGGGTTGGTGCGTATAGACGATTGTGTCAACACGCTGCGGCTGATGCAGCAGGCGTTGGCTCAGCTTGATCCCAATATTCTCAACAGGCAGGAGAAATAAGATGAAAAACGAAACCAAAAATGACGCATTATTCACTCTAATCAAAACATTGGTCGAGACCCCAGGTCCCTCAGGTCAGGAGCATCTGATGCGTGAGGTGATCAAAGCGGAGATCAAAGGACATTGTGACGAAGTGGTCACTGACGCGCTCGGCAACCTGATCGCCCGAAAAGGAACATTGGGTGAAGAGGGCCGGCGCATCATGATCTCTGCGCATATGGATGAAATCGGGGTGATGGTCACGCACATTGATGAGAATGGTTTCGTGCGCTTTCTGGCGATTGGGGGGATCAGCCCGCTGACGTGTATTGGCGGAAGGGTGTTATTCATGAATGGGGTTTCAGGGGTGATTGGGGTGGAGCGGCTTGAACCTAACACCATGCCCAAACTTGAGAATCTGTTTATTGATACTGGCGCGACTTCGGCAAAGGACTCAAAAGTTGCGGTGGGTGACGTGGCAGGCTTTTATCGCCCTGCAGTTCAAATGGGAAATCGCCTGGTTGCCAAATCGATGGACGATCGCATTGCTGTCGCTATCGCGATTGAAGCTATGAAAGCCGTTAAGTCATCCCCAAATGAGCTCTATTTTGTCTTTAGTGTGCAGGAAGAAGTGGGCATCCGTGGTGCTGCCACGGCTGCTTTTGGGGTGGACCCAGATCTTGGCCTGGCTGTGGATGTTACCCGCACCGGCGACACGCCCAAATCGACCAAGATGACCGTCGCGCTGGGGAATGGCCCCGCCATCAAAGTGCGTGACTCCTCGTTCATCGCCGACAAACGCATTGTCGATTGGATGGTCAGCGAGGCTGAAGCCCAGAAACTACCCTATCAAATGGAAGTGCTCGAAGCGGGCGGCACCGACGGTCGCGCGATCCAGATGACACGGGCAGGTGTACCCGCAGGCTGCCTTTCAATTCCTTGTCGCTACATTCATTCCCCTTCTGAAATGGTAGACCGCAGCGACGTCGAGAACAGCATCAAATTGCTGACCGGGTTGCTCTCAAAAAAGGTCAATTTCTAAACCGTTGTACAATTGTGGCATGACCAAACCAGGCCAAAAAGTGGGCAATACTTTTCGCGACGCATGGAAAATTGCGCTGCTTGTTACGCTTTTAATCTCATTATTGACTGGCTGCGAAGCTATTCCAATCCAGTTTGATTTCCCATGGTTAAACCAAACCCCTCAAGCATCAGAAGAGACACGCGTTCCGAATCCTGAGGAAAACGGGATTGTCAATCCTTTACCTATCGAACCGAACCCGGTAGGGGTGCCCGAAAAGATCACGCAAGTAACCCTGTGGCTCAAGCCAGAACTTGACCCTAATTTGGATACATTAGCTGGCAAGACCCTGAGAGCAAGGTTGGATCTTTTTGCTCGCGATAACAAGGTGGAAGTGATCATCCGGGTCAAAGCTGCTGAAGGAGTCGGGGGTATGGTTGACTCGCTGGCGGCGACCCACCTGGCAGCACCCCAGGCTTTACCTGATCTGGTGATGCTCAATCGTGAACAGTTGTTGGAAGCGGTTGACAAGGACTTGGTCTACTCTCCCACCGAATTGCAGGCAAATCTGGACAGTTCAGATTGGTATCCCATTGGACAAAGCATGGTGAAGGTTGAGGGGGTGACATTTGGGATTCCGATTGGTTTTGACCCTCTGGTAATGGTTTATCCAACGCCCACTGAAATTCCACCAGCCGACTCTTGGACCGCGATTGTGACCAACACTGGTCGGTTAGGTTTTCCCGCTGATGATCCTGAAGCAAGATTCATGACCCTGCTGTATCTATCGGTGGGTGGACGCCTCGAAGATGATGATCAGCGCCCTCAACTTGAGCTAAAACCACTCACCAGTGCCCTGATGCTGCTCGACGAAGCTGATGCAGAGAAACACATCGCCAGTCAATCGCTTGATTTTCAAACTGACGAACAGGTTTGGCAAGCTTTCAATGCCTGGAATATTAACAAAGGAATTGTGCCTCTCAGTTATGTGCTGACGGGGCCGGTGGCCAGTCAAGCCACTCCACCCAATCCTGCTCTGACCATGCCTGAAATTACCCTGGCGGATGGGACACTCTGGGCGATTACCCGCAATGAACCCGAACGGATGGAGATGGCGCAAAAACTGCTTGATGCGCTCTCTGAACCCTCATTCCTTGCCAAATGGTCAACAGATTTATACTGCCTTCCTGCTCGCTCTTCAGCCGTAACACTTTTGGAATATCCAACTTTGAAACCCTTTATCGAGAACATTGCCATGGCCGCAAGGATGTACCCAGACGATGCCATTGTGGAAAAGATTGGTCCGGTGCTGCGTAATGCCACTCGTGTGGTCCTTCAGGAGGGGGGAGACCCTGCTGAAGTGGCTGCCGCTGCCGTGGAGAGTGTCAGATGAAACCAAAATCAGTTAAAAAATCACTCTTCACTCTGGATCGCTGGAGTGGCATCTTCACCGCATTACTGCTTCTGGCAATCACGGTGATTGTGTTGCTGGTGGTCGTCCTCAGTCTGCCTGTTGCGAATTCAGTACAACCCACTGCTGTCCTTGCTCCAACTCTGATGCCGGTGGACTCAGCAGGACAGCCGTTGGTCCAAACAGTCACACCTCCCCCCATGGTCGACACTACTGGCGTTGTGGTGATGGGCGGGTTGTTGGTGCTGTTCGTTTTAAGCGTCGTCTTACGCGAATTGAATTGGTTCCGCCGCCAGCCCTGAGCCAATCTTTCAACGGTATCCACGAATTAAATAACGAAATCTTCAGCCTCAGAATATTCCCATACACCGTCTGGCTCGAGATGCATGTCAGTCTGATCACCCTGGTGCAAATCAAGACGTGATTCGACCAATTCGAGGCGTTTAAACACACCCTGCAGCGCATTAACGATCGCATCTGGTAAGTCAGTATGGGTCAAATCTGCTGTTCGACCGGTGTCAGTTTGCTTCCTGCGAATAATCTGGCCAGGCACACCAACCACCACGGATTGCGGCGGTACGGATTTGATGACCACCGCATTGGCGCCAATGCGGCTGTGGCTGCCGATGGTGATATCCCCGAGCACTTTCGCCCCCGCGCCTATCACTACGCCTGGTTCAATGGTGGGGTGCCGTTTAACCTTCTCGATGCTGACACCACCCAGCGTGACATTATGATAAATGGTAACGTCTTCCTGAATGATGGCGGTTTCGCCGATCACCACGCCCATGCCGTGATCGATAAACAAGCGTCTCGCAATACAGGCACCGGGGTGGATCTCCACCCCGGTCAGGAAGCGTACATGTTGTGCATAAACGCGCGCCAGCCACTTCATACCATGCGTCCACATCCAATGTGAGATGCGGTGCCCCCACAAAGCATGCACCCCCGCATAAGTCGTGACCACTTCGAAGGCTGTGCGCGCCGCCGGGTCCCGCTCGAGGGCAGTGCGCACATCCTCCGCCATCAAACTGAACAAGCCTAACTTCTCGGACGGCTCCGCGCAAGGGGAGGGAGTCGTTTGAATAGGCTCAGCTTGCATTACCATTCAGGGTCTCCCGAATAGTTTTGAACAAATCGGTACTTAAGTAGCGTTCCGCAAAACTGGGAATAATCACAACGATCTGCTTGGCGTGGTTCTCATGTCGGGCGGCAACCTGAAGCGCTGCCCAGGTGGCTGCGCCTGAGGAGATGCCCACGGCGATGCCTTCCTGGGTGGCCATCTTGCGGGCGATCTCGAAGGCGTCTTCCGATGGGACGGCAATAATTTCATCCAGCAAGTCGCGGTTCAGAATAGAAGGGATAAAACCTGCGCCGATGCCCTGGATGGGGTGAGGTCCTTTTTTGCCGCCAGAAAGGACGGGAGAAGCAGCCGGTTCGACGGCGATAATCTTAAGATCGGGGTTGTACTCGCGCAGACGCTCGCCGGCTCCGGTGATGGTGCCGCCAGTGCCTACACCAGCCACAAGGATGTCCACCTTGCCAGCAGTATCCTGCCATATTTCTTCTGCGGTCGTGCGGCGATGGATGGCGACGTTGGCAGGATTGTTGAACTGATCCGCCAAAAAGTAACGACTGTCGCTGTTCTTGAGTTCTTCGGCTCGTTCTACAGCGGCTGACATACCTCCCGCCGCAGGTGTAAGGATCAGCTCAGCTCCGAATGCTTTCATCAGTAGTTTGCGTTCCATGCTGACAGATTCGGGCATCACGATGGTGATGCCATAACCGCGCGCGGCAGCGACGAATGCCAGTCCAATACCGGTATTGCCGCTGGTGGCTTCGAGAATGGTTCCTCCTGGTCGCAGGCTTCCATCTGATTCAGCCGCGTCAACGATGGCGACGGCGATACGGTCCTTGACACTGTGGGTGGGGTTGAAAAACTCGAGTTTCGCCAGAATGCTGGCGTGGCCTTCTTTGTTCAGGTTGCGGACATGTACGAGTGGTGTGTTGCCGGTCAGTTGAGTGAGGTCGTTATAAATTTTCATTTTTTCTCCAATAATCATCCATGCAGCTAATAACAAACAAAGACACAATGTGTCTCTATGGTGTTGGCGGGGTGTGCCGCCTGAAATCTCTGATAGGCTGTGAAATCGAAAGAGACCCGGCGGTTAACAACCCCGCCCGGGACACATGCAAGTATAGGAAACTGGCTGCGATGTGGTGTTTATCATGAGCATAAGTATAAGGAATTATGCGAGAAAGTCAAGAACAGCACCTTATTAAACGTTTTTCATTGGGCCACTGACAGACCAAACCCACCTTCGCCTCCGTTAGATTTTTTTATTCATAGAAAAATAACTATCAACTATCACACATAATCCCAAATGCGCTGGATGCGAGTGGTGATTTTGGCTTCAAACAAATTGATGATTTGTTTGTTGGCATCAATGAGTGTTTGGCAGTTGTCTATCTCTTCAACGATCTCCCGCTGTACTTCAAGCGATGGCAATGGCACTTCTATCCGGTAAGCATCGTTACGATTCAATCCAGGCACGCCAGATTGAGTGTTCACACTGCCAAGGTTTAAATACTTCAAAAGACAGTAGATAAATTTAAGTTCCGCTTTCTGCTTATCAAGCAATTTGACAAAGAATGTTGTATCAATCGGGTAACCGTTTTTTTTAGAAAAAGTAACTTCGCCAGCGGAGCCTTTACGACCAACAATGATGAAAGGTCCTTCTACCAGAAAATCCGAATGCCATCCGACGATCCCGTTTGAGCCATATACTGGATACTCGCCCCCTTTACGATTTGCCTCTTTTAATGGTTTCCCATATTCGAGCGATAATATCTCACCCAATCTTATCATTGGCCAGGAGGGGTCAGTGGGGATGACGGGTTTGTAGTTTTCGACCACCTGACGGGCACCGTCAATCACCTTTTGGTAGCCTTCGATCTCTTTCACAATTTCCCGTTGAACTTCAAGCGGAGGAAGAGGAATCGGTATTTTTGAATATTCAGAAATCCAATAACGTTTGTGTGTACTACTATTAAATGTGATTCTTTGCATCATGTAAAAAGCGTACTTGATGTTAACCAATTTGGTGTTTGCATGAAGAATCTTCATTGCTGAAGATTTGACCTTAAAAGGAAAATTTACAAGCTGTATTGCTGTAGTAAAATCATCAAAAATTATTACTGGAAGTTCTTTAGAATAGATACCTTTTGCCTCGTTGGTATAACCTAGAATAAATGTTTTACCAGCAGTGAGCACAGGAGTGGGAAAGTCAGGGGAGTAGTTAATGTTATCCACGATGTAATCAGTCGGCTGTTCATAATCAAGGATTGATTCGAGTTCAACCATCGGCCATTTGCTGTTCACTACCCCATTCATCCTGTATCGTTCGGCGCTCAGGTTATATTCACCGCCTTCTGCCAGCCTTTTTTTGCTCACCAGTTGCGCCAACCCACTCTCAGGCAGGGGTGCAGATGGGTCGGCCTGAAAGGCTTTCACCATTCGCAGCGCTTCAGGAACATCGTTGCGCTCAATCTGCCGCCTTTGCGCGCCCAGGTCGAAACCATCCGCCGAAACCTTCAGGAACAGGATGCTGTCGCTCTGGCGTGCCAAGGTTTTATCCATCAGCAGGATGCTGGTCTTGACCCCACTGTAGGGATTAAAGACACCAGCAGGCAGCGAAACCATCGCGTAGAGATAGTTTTCTTCCACCAGCATCTTTCGCAGCGCTTTATAGGCGTTATTGGACTGAAAGATGATCCCTTCGGGCACGATCACACCCGCGCGTCCGCCAGGGTTGAGGTGTTCGGCAATGTAATCCACAAAGAGCACTTCCGAGCGGTTGGCGCGCACGGCGAAGCGGTTATGCGGCCGGATGCCTCCCTTGGGGGTCATGAAGGGAGGATTGGCCAGAATGACGTCAAAGTTGTCATCCCAGCGATCTTCCGTGGTTAAGGTGTCGTATTCGTGGATGGTGGGGTTGGCGAATTGGTGCAGGTACATGTTGACCCGCGAAAGGCGCACCATATCCGGCGAAATGTCGTAACCCACAAAGTTTTCAGTCAGGCGTTTTTTCTCGTCCGGGCTGAGCGGGTTCTGGGTTTGAGCTTCCAAAATGTGTTTGTAAGCCGAGATTAAAAAGCCGGCTGTACCGCAGGCTGGGTCGAGCACGGTGTCATCCTTGCTGGGGTTAACGCAATCGACAATGAAGTCAATAATATGGCGCGGGGTGCGGAACTGCCCAGCCTTGCCCTGGCTGGCAAAGATGGAAAGCAGGTATTCATAGGCGTCGCCCAGATCCTCGCTATGCGCATAGGTAAAGCCGTTCATTTCTTTGAGAAATAAGTTAAGCGTCTCGCTGTCCCGGTAAGGTAAAAAAGCGCCTTTGAAAACATCACGGAAAAGCTGAGGGATGTCAGGGTTTTGGGACATCTGATCCAGTGCCCTGACGTAAAGGTCCAGCCGTGCTTCCCCGCCCATGCGTTTATCCAACAGTTTTGACCAGGTAAATTGCTCGTAGCCATTGGTAAAGAAGGAAGGGTCGCCGCCGATACCCACCGAGAGTTGATCCATGTCATCCATGAATTTATAGATCATGGCAAAGGTGATCTGCTCCACCTGGGTTTTTGGATCAGGCACTTTGCCCACCAGGATGTCGCGGGCATTATCGATGCGCCGCTTGGTTTCAGCATCAAGCATGGTTTGTTCCTCTGTTTCTCTCAGGGTAAGTAGGTATTGAGAGGGATGTAGTCCTTCACATAAGCAGGCACAGCTTTGATCCACTGTTTGCCGATGGTCTGCAAGTCATCCAGTGAAAGCTTGGGGTTGTCTGCCAGGCTGGCATATTTACCGGCATCGATGATCTGACGCACTTCACCATCGGTCAGGTAGGCGATCAGGTAGTTTTTGATCTGCATGGCCTTCTCTGGCTGGGGCTTGTTGATGGCCACAAACTTCTGAAATTCTTCTTCCAGCAGTTCATCGCGGGTCTTGAAGTGATCGATCTGGCCGAAGATGCGCATCAGCACTTCCTTCCAGCTCAGCCGGCGGTCGAGCCCTTCGGATTTCATCAATTTTTCAATGGTCACATAATCTTCCGGCTTATTGGCGTAGAAGTCTCGCATTCGCTGGACTGCCCGCTCCCATTGGTGATTCTCAACAGCTTCTGCCAGTTGCTGATCTTCAAGGATCGGTTTGGAAAAGCGTTCGAAGAGTTTACGATCGATTTTCATGCCGTCCAACCCAATGGCGGTCTCCTGAATCGTACGCAGGGGGTCCGGCACGCCGCTCTCGTAAGCATCCAAGTCGAAGACAGGTTCGGGTATGGGGGAAGGTGCCGCGGATTTTTGGGGGAGTTTCAGCACTTCATCGTAGTCGAATTTTTCCTCAAAGTATTCACAGTTGGCGAAGAAGTCGAATAACTTGAACTGAACTTTGTCGGCTGAGAAGGTCTCGGGATTGGTCCCCTGCTTGCGCGTGTAAGTGAAGCGCCAGCGGCGGGTGCCACGGCCTTTGATTTGGATGAAATCGGTGGGAGAGAAGATTGGGCGCATCATTGCCAGATTAAGGATGTCCTGACAGTCGTAACCGGTGGTCATCATGCCGACTGTGACGCACACACGCGTCTTGCTGGATTTGTAACCTTCCAAAAAGTGAGTGTGACCATTGAGGTTATTATTGGCAAAGCTGATGCTATATTCCTGAGCATCGGGGATGTTGGAGGTAATCTGAATCGCGAAATCAGATTGGTACTTGCCGGGGAACATCTTTTGGGCCATCTCGTTCAGAATCTGGGTGATCTTTGAGGCGTGGTTTTGACTGACACAAAAGAGGATGGACTTGCCGATTTCATTGCTGAGCGGATCGCGCAGGGCGTGCTCCATAAATGTTTGGCAAAGTTGCTGGTTGGTTAGTTCCGAGAAAAACTTATGCTCGAATTGGCGTTGGTGGAAGGTTTCTTCGGCTTCCTCTCCATCTTCGTTTTCAACCAGGACTGCATAGCCTGCGTCCGAGAGCAATTGAGTGGTGATTTCAGTACGAGCGTCTGCTACCAGCGGGTTGACCAGAAAACTATCCCGAACGCCGTCTACCAGTGAATAACGGTAGGTTGGCTCGCCCGTTTCGCAACCGAAGGTTGTGTAAGTGTCTAATAGCTGGCGGCGTTCAAGCGCCCGGGGGTCATTTTGATTGAGTTTATCAGGGTCAATGTTTTTAAGGTAGTTCTTGGGCGTGGCAGTCAAACCAAGCTTGTAACCGATGAAGTATTCGAAGACTGCGCGGCTATTTCCACTTGCGGTGGAGCGGTGGGCCTCGTCGGAGATGATCAGGTCGAAGTCAGTGGGTGAAAACAAACGCATGTACTTGTTATTAAAACTAAGCGATTGCACGGTGGTCACCACGATTTCAGCCATACGCCAATCTTGCTTGTTCTCCTTATAGATAACGGTTTGGTAATCGTTTTTGAGCAGGAATACGAAATTCTTCCAAGCCTGGTTTTCCAGTTCGAGGCGGTCTACTAAAAACAACACTCGTTTGGCATTGCCAGTACGCAAAAAGAGCTTGATCACCGCAGCGGAAATCAAAGTTTTACCGGTGCCAGTCGCCATTTCGAAAAGGTAGCGCGTGTTTCCTGCAGACGCACTCTTTTGCAAGGCGTGTACTGCGTCAAGTTGGTAATTACGCAGAATTCGCAAGCCCAAATCGGAGACGAACTGATCTCGTTGGGCTGGGTCTAACCAGCGGGGATCGCGCTTAAAATCGAGCCTCTGGGATAGGGCAACGTAATCCTCTCCCACCTGTTCGCGCGCAAGCGATTTGGGGTTGGGTTTGAAGCTACTGCGGTGCTGCACGGATTCCAAACGTGGAAACTCGCTGATGACCTCAGGATTGCCGCTTTCCAGATCCCAAAAATAGTGCAGGTTGCCGTTTGAAAGAATAATAAAGCGTACGCTTTGTGAGCGGGCATACTTACGCGCTTGTTCTTTTCCATCAAGAGGGGAGCGTTCCTCCCGTTTGGCTTCCAGAACAATCAGTGGAAAACCCTTCTTGTCCAACAGCAAAAAATCCATAAAGCCTGATTTTTGCGTTTCGAAGTCTACACCGAGAGCGTTGAATTCATGCCTGGAGAGGGAAGCCTTGCCTTCAAGGATGATATTTGCCGGGCCGTCATCAGCGTCGAAGAAACGCCAACCGGCATCCTCAAGTAGTTTGTTGATTTTTATGCGTGCTTTAGCTTCTGCCATGCCGAACCCCTTTGGAAATTGTCAGGTCGAATTATAGCATGTCCACATTACAATTTGGGTTGTCCCGCATTAGTTTGTCCCGCATTAGTTCATTGTCCCGCATTAGTTCAGTATTGGAGAGACTGATAGTCACAATGTGTTTACAAATGACTGGCAGGATTGGTAATCGTGCATGACAATTCTGTGAGGCTTGTTTTGAATCTCACAGAATATGTTGAGCATGCGAAAAGAATTATCAGATGAGCCGACAAAGTTATCAGGTATTAAGACTTAAGAGAAACGAGGAATTATGGCAGGAAAAGATGAAAAGTACTTAGGCATGGGCGCGATTGTTCACGCGGATGGGGTGGCCTTTAGAGTCTGGGCACCGCATGCTGAATCAGTCATGGTGATTGGGGAGTTTAACGGGTGGAACGAGGACGCGAACCATTTGGAGCATGAAGCAGATGGCTATTGGTATGGTAACGTCTTAGGCGCTAAACACGGCCAGAAGTATAAGTATGTGCTGACCAATGGGGAAATGCGATTGTATCGGCGGGACCCATACGCCCGCCAGGTCACCAACTCGGTTGGTAACTGCGTGATTTACGACCCGGGCAGCTTCGATTGGGGGAATGACAACTTCACACTACCACCATTAAATGAATTGGTTATCTATGAAATGCACATTGGTTCCTTTGCCGTCGATGAAGAGGGCAAGGTGGGTGATTTCGCGGAAGCGGAAGAAAAATTTGCGCACCTGAAGCGGTTAGGTGTGAACGTGATCCAGGTTATGCCTGTCACTGAATTTGCTGGTGATTTCTCATGGGGCTATAATCCCTCGGATATTTTCGCAGTCGAAAGCGCATATGGCGGACCAGCGGCTTATAAAGCGTTTATTAAGCTGGCCCACAAGCAAGGTTTTGGCGTCATTCAGGATGTTGTCTATAACCATTTTGGACCCAGTGATCTGAATCTCTGGCAATTCGACGGATGGTCAGAGAATGGCAAGGGGGGCATTTATTTCTACAATGACTGGCGGGCGGAGACACCCTGGGGCTCGACCCGTCCGGATTATGGCCGATCGGAAGTACGCAATTTCATCCGAGATAATGTGATGATGTGGATTGAGGAGTTTCATGTCGATGGTTTGAGAGCCGATATGACGCCCTATATTCGCACCGTTACCGGCAGTGAAGACAGTGCAATTCCTGAAGGTTGGCAGATGATGGCGGCGATTAACAGCGAAGTGCGACAACGACATCCACATGTCGTGACCATCGCTGAGGACTTGCACTCGAACGCTTATATTACCCTGTCTGTCCTGGAAGGCGGAGCAGGATTTCATGCACAATGGGACGAGAACTTTGTACATCCACTGCGCAAGGTGGTAACCCTATCACAAGATGAATGGCGTTCAATGGAAGCCATCAAGAACGCGACATTGTTTAGTTATAACGGCGATGCCTTCAGGCGGGTGATCTATAGCGAGAGCCATGATGAGGTCGCGAACGGAAAGGCGAGAGTACCGCAGGAAGTCGACCCGGGAGATCCACAGGGTTGGTATGCACAGAAGCGCTCAACGCTTGCGGCTGGATTGGTGATGACCTCGCCAGGTATACCGATGTTATTCCAGGGTCAGGAATTTTTACAGGGGATGTGGTTCCGTGATGACGTACCCCTGGATTGGGATCTGAACGAAGATTTTCACGGCATTGTACGTATGTATCGCGACCTTATTCGACTTAGGCGGAATAAGGATGGTATGTCGAAGGGTCTGCAGGGCCAATTCACTAACGTCTTCCATATTAATGAGGATGGTGGGATGATAGCCTTTCAGCGTTGGGATCAACATGGTCCACGTGATGATGTGATCGTAGTCATGAACTTTACAAATCGACCCAAGCAGGATTATCTGATTGGGTTGCCTGACGCGGGGTTGTGGAAGCTGCGGTTTAATAGTGATGCCAAGACATACAGCGACAGTTTTGAAGGTTTTTTCAGTTCAGACGTGGAAGCGTTCGAAGGCGGTCAGGATGGTTTTGGGTGGCACGGCAGCGTCAATATTGGGCCCTACTCGTTGTTGATTTTTTCAAAAGAAGTCTGATAGAGGCGATCGTTTAGACAAAGGCTTAGGCGTGGCTTTTTAATGAGCCGCGCCATTAAGTGTATTGTTAGCCTTAAAAACTGAAAAGACTCTTTTGAACAGTATTCGGTGAGCGGTGCTTAAGGATTTATAATTTTGCCTTAGAAAGCGAGGCTTCCATGAACCCCAGACTCTCCCGATTGTTTGAACTGATCAACGCTAAAACTCTTGATGCGGTGGTGCTAAACCCAGGTCAGACGCTTACCTGGCTGACGGGGCTGCAGTTTCACCTCATGGAGCGCCCGGTGTTGGGCTTGTTTGGCAGCGATGGAGAAGTCAAACTGGTCTTGCCCAACCTGGAAATGACCAAAATTCAAGAATTGAATATTGAATTGATCGCTGCTGGATATGGAGATGACCCTTCCACCTGGGATCTTGCTTTTCAGGAATGTTTCGCCGACTTCTCAGGGCGAAAACTGAGAATTGGCGTGGAGCCCGGCAAAATGCGTTTGTTGGAACTTGGCTACCTGCAGCGGGCTTTACCCGAAGCTGAAGTGGTGGATGCCAGCGACGCCTTGGCGGAATTGCGTATACACAAAGACGAGACCGAGATTGCCAAAATGCGCGAAGCTGCTTTGATTGCTCAAAATGCATTGCTGGAGACCCTCAAAACTGTCGAGATTGGCCAGACTGAAAAGCAGATCGCCGGCGAATTGATGGTGCAGCTGTTCCGAGCTGGTTGCGACTCTGAAATTCCATTCAGCCCGATTGTCTCGATGGGTGAGAACAGCGCTAACCCGCATGCCAACCCCAGCGATCGCAGATTGCGTGAGGGCGATATTCTGTTGATTGACTACGGCGCCTCCCACGACGGCTATTTCTCTGATATCACGCGCTCCTTCTTCTGCGGGGAAGTGGATCAAGAATTCCGTGTCATCGCCGAACTGGTGCACGACGCCAACGAAGCTGCTCGTCTGGGTGGGGGACCTGGCATGCCAGCAGGCGCGATCGACAACCTGGCACGGGGTGTGATTGAGCAGGGTGGGTATGGCGAGGCTTTCTTCCACCGCACCGGGCATGGGCTGGGCATGGAGACACACGAGGCACCGTATATGTTTGCGGGCAACTCATTGATCCTTGAAGAGGGCATGGTCTTCACTATCGAACCTGGCATCTATCTGACCGGGCGCGGAGGCATTCGCATCGAGGACGATGTGGTGGTCACCAAGGATGGTCTACGTAGTCTGACTGACCTGCCCAGACGGGTTTTACCCCTTTCTGTGTTTAAGGTATGAAACTTTTCGATCATTCGCGTAGGGATCTTAACCTGATATCCGTGTCTCTGTTTGTGTGGGGACTCGGCGAGTCGTTGTTTCTGATATTTCAGCCGCTGTATTTACAGCAATTAGGCGCTGATCCATTCAGCATCGGTGCTATTCTCAGCGCAGCGTTATTGGTGATGAGCGCTGTACAAGTGCCCATCGGATTGATCGCCGATCGTTATGGACGCCGAAACCTGCTTTACGCCTCCTGGATCTTGGGCTTTATCGCGGCTTTGATCATGGGATTGGCGCAAAACCTGACCGTTTTTGTCGTTGGTTTGTTGCTCTATTCTTTGACTGGCGCGGTCGTTGGTGTAATGAACGGCTACATTTCCATCGCCAGGGGAGACTGGTCAGTTGGCAGAGCGGTCACCTTTGCCAGCGCGTTTTACAATGCTGGTGCATTGATTGGCCCATTTTTGGGCGGAGTGTTGGCTGAAAGATTGGGTCTTAGAGCAATATATCTGATCGCTTCGGGCATCTTTTTTGTCTCAATGTTGATCGTTTTCTTCATCCATGAACAACCGGTGGTTGCCCGACACGAAGTGCCTTCTACAAGATCATTGCTCTCTAATCGGCGCTTTATGGTGACAGTTGGAATGATTGGTCTGGTGATATTTGGCGCTTACCTTCCATTACCACTGACGGCAAACTTTCTGCAGAATGAGCGAGCGATCAGCCTTGGTACCATTGGCACTTTTGGGTCGCTTGCCAGCCTGGGTGGGATCTTGTTAAACCTGTTTCTTGGGCACCTCAACCCAATGGTCGTCTATCTGATCTGCCAACTTTGCATGGTGGCCACAGCTGCCCTGTTTTTTGAGGGCTCGAATGTGGTTATATTTGGCTTGGCATACTTCCTCTCGGCTGGTTTTAGATTGTTTGGATCGATTGGCGTAGCTATCGTAAAACCTATGGTGCATGAAGGCCAAATTGGTCTGGCTTTTGGCATACTGGATGCAGGGCGCACACTTGCCATGACAATTGCGCCGCTTGTAGCGGGATGGCTCTATGGGGTTGATCCGCCCTTGATTTATCTGGTCGCGATTGGGCTGGGGTTGATCCTGACGGCGTTGTTTAATTGGTATTATCGTGCCCGCTACTTGCCATCGATTTGTGCTTTAGCGGTCATCCCGAAAGAAGGAGAAACCCTGGTATGAGTCTATCGACTTACAGCGTGGTAGTAGGGGCATCGCAGAATAATGTGGTCTTCCTGGTCGATGAGAGTACTCTAAACTCGGTAGTGATCGACCCAAGTTTCAACCCTTCACTTGTTGTAGAAATGGTCAGGAACCGGGGTTGGATTTTGGGGCAAGTATGGCTAACCCATGGGCATTTTGATCACACCGCTGGGGCTGCCGCGGTCTGCCGTGCGTTTGAACCACAGTTGCCGATCCGCATGTCCCAGGAAGCCTATGATTACGCGGTTTCTAAACCGTTGGCAATTCCACCTCAATTGCCGGTGGAAGATTTGCCCGAATTGGGTTTGGCAATCAAACATGGAGATAGACTCTCCATCGATTCGGAAGGCTGAGAACAGGTGGTTGAGGTGCGCGATGTTTCAGGGCACAGCCCTGGTTCTCTCCTTTTCTACGTGCCTGAACTGAAGACGGCGATTGTGGGGGACGCCATTTTTCGCGAGAGCATCGGTCGCACCGACCTGCCCGGAAGTGATCACAAATTGCTGCTCAGGAACATCCGTGAGCAGATTTTTACGTTGCCAGACCAAACCATCCTGATCCCGGGGCATGGCCCGAGTACTACGGTGGAATACGAAAAGGTCAATAATCCATACATGGTTTGAGGCTGATTCCGGGGCTGTTTGATAACTTCTTGGATTCTTATACTTAGCAATAATCTCCAATCCCCCACAATAAAAACGGCCGAATCTCACAATGAAAGTCGGACAATTCTCACAACAAAACTCGGCCGAATCTCACATTTGGTGATATAGTAAACCTCGAAAGGTTTTAGCCCTATGAATGAATACCACCCAAGGTTGATCGATCCGGTTTTGAGTGAAGAATTGGAAGCGTTTGGGGGAGTGTTGCTAACCGGGCCGAAATGGTGCGGCAAGACCACGACAGCTCGTCAACAAGCTCGTAGTGTTTTATTCATGCAAGACCCTGACAACCAGGAGAACTATCGACAATTGGCAGAGATCCAACCATCGTTATTGTTGCAAGGCGAAAATCCCCGTTTGATTGATGAGTGGCAGGTAGCTCCAGCTTTGTGGGACGCAATTCGACACGACATCGACATCAGGGGAAAAGAGGGCCTATATATCCTTACTGGTTCCACAAGCGTTGATGAAACTCAGATCAAGCATTCAGGAGCGGGCAGGATCTCCAGACTCAAGATGTATACAATGAGTTTGTTTGAAAGCAATGACTCCACAGGCGAGGTCAGTCTGAGGGGATTGTTTGAAAATCATTCTGTTGCTGGCGTGGAGAGTGGTCTGGGAGTTGGGGATTACGCTCGACTAATTTGCAGAGGCGGATGGCCGAACGCACTCGGAAAGCGGGATGAGATCGCAATAAGGCAGATAAAAGGTTATTGCCAAACAATTTGCACTTCTGATATCTCTACAGTGGATGGCATTCAACGTGATCCAGATAAAGTTGAAGCAGTTTTGCGTGCATACTCTCGAAACATTTCTACTCAGGCAACAAATACTACTATTCTCTCAGACATCGTTCCTAATCAGTCGAATTTACATTTCAATACATTGGAGAGCTATTTAGGTGCATTGCGTAAACTCTATGTGATCGACGAAATTTCAGCTTGGAACCCAAAACTCCGTTCAAGAACAACCATTCGCACCTCGAACACCAGGCATTTCATAGACCCAGCCATTGCGGCATATTTTCTGGGAGCAAGTGACAAAGACTTGCTTTTTGATTTTCAAACGTTCGGCCTGCTCTTTGAATCGATGGTTGTCAGAGATCTTCGCATTTATGCACAGAATCTGAATGGCAAGATTTACCATTATCGGGATAAGTCCGGGCTGGAAATCGATTCGATTGTACACCTGTCTGATGGCCGTTGGGGGGCTGTTGAGGTCAAACTAGGCACAAACCAGGTAGAACTAGCATCTTCAAACCTATTAAAGCTAAAAGAGAGAGTGGATGTGGAGACAATGCATGCTCCGTCTTTTCTGATGGTAGTGACAGGAACCAGGTTTGCTTACGCTCGGGAGGATGGTGTTGTCGTTGTGCCCTTGGGCTGTTTAGGACCGTAAGTCCATGTCCAAACAGTTAGAACCGTCATGACCAAGCGTGTGGGGATGGAGTCCTTACGTTTACACATACGACTGATTTGCTATCGACCCATTAGGCAGCGAACAGGTGGTTGAGGTGCGCGATGTTTCAGGGCACAGCCCTGGTTCTCTCCTTTTCTACGTGCCTGAACTGAAGACGGCGATTGTGGGTGATGCCATTTTTCGCGAGAGCATCGGTCGCACCGACCTGCCCGG
>JBASOE010000032.1:0-1635 GCA_049657925.1 Anaerolineaceae bacterium | reverse complement strand
GGCACCTTCACGTTGCTCGAAGCAGCACGCAAAGCCTGGATGGTGGATAAGCTTGTACCGGTTGAGAAAGTGCGTTTCCATCACGTGTCGACCGATGAAGTGTTCGGCACGCTCTCCAGAGAAGAACAGCCCTTTGATGAGGAGACAGCTTACGCACCGCGCTCACCCTATGCGGCCTCGAAAGCTTCGAGCGATCACTTTGTCAGGGCTTACGGCACTACCTATGGACTGCCGATTTCCATCAGCAACTGTTCCAACAACTACGGACCGCGTCAATTCCCTGAGAAACTGATCCCGCTGATGATCTTCAATGCCAACTCTGGTAAGTCGCTGCCGGTGTATGGTGATGGCATGCAGATCAGGGATTGGCTGTATGTGGATGACCATTGTGAAGGCATCTGGAAGGTGGCGACCCAAGGTAAGGTGGGCGAGACTTATTGTATTGGTGGTGATAACCAGCCGCCCAATATTGAAATTGTCAAGTTGATTTGCGGTATTCTCGATGAGCTGCAACCCAATTCAGCTTACACACCGCACGAGCAATTGATCACTTACGTGCAGGATCGCCCCGGGCATGACCGGCGTTATGACATCCATATCGAGAAGATCCACCGCGAACTTGGTTGGGAACCACGCTGGACGCTTGAAAAGGGCATGTTGGATACCATCCAGTGGTATCTTGAAAACCCCGATTGGGTCAAGGCGATCATGGAACAGTCCGATTATGGATCTTGGGTCAAGAAGAATTACGGCGACAGAAAGGCGTAACATGAAAGGCATCATCCTTGCTGGGGGCAGAGGCACCCGACTTTATCCGTTGACCATGGCGGTCAGCAAACAATTATTACCGGTCTATGACAAACCGATGGTGTATTATCCGCTGTCCATGCTTATGCTGGCCGGCATTCGGGAAGTTTTGGTCATCACCACCCCGGAAGCGCAAATGCTCTACCAACGCCTGCTGAAAGACGGCTCACAATGGGGCATGCGGATTGCGTATGCCATCCAAGCGGAACCCAGGGGGTTGGCCGATGCCTTCATTGTCGGTAAGGAGTTCATCGGGGACGACAGCGTTTGCTTGATTCTGGGAGATAACATTTTCTTCGGCCAGGGCATGCCAACGGTTTTGAGAGCGGCTGCAGCCATCGAAAGTGGCGCGGTGGTGTTTGCTTATCCAGTCAAAGACCCCGAGCGCTACGGTGTGGTTGAGTTTAATGCTCAAGGCAAAGCCATCAGTTTGGAAGAGAAACCCAAGCAGCCAAAATCGAACTTTGCGGTGCCGGGCATTTATTTTTACGATAACAGCGTTGTTCAATATGCCGCTGAGTTAAAGCCTTCACCGCGAGGTGAGATCGAGATCACGGACATCAACAAGCGCTATCTTTCAGAAGGCACCTTGCAGGTCAAAGAGCTTGGCCGTGGCGTAGCCTGGTTGGACGCCGGTACCCATGAAAGTTTGTTGCAGGCTTCGATGTTCGTGCAGGCGGTGGAGGATCGGCAGGGGATGATGATCTCCTGCCCAGAAGAGATTGCTTTCCGCATGGGTTTTATCGACGAAGCGACTCTGCGAAAAGAAGCGGCGGAGTTTGCCAGCAATGAGTATGGGCAATACTTGCTGCGCTTCGCGGATGGATT
>JBASOE010000031.1:0-10475 GCA_049657925.1 Anaerolineaceae bacterium | reverse complement strand
ATGAAATGCGACCTTGGGTTACAACGGTGACAAAATAGGCACCTGGTTGGGAATAGTCAAATTCGGGTAAACGAAGGTTGCGTCTGTGTGGGGACGGGTGATCGGAGTTCATAAAATGATTCTACCTCCGGTTGGTATAGACCTGGCATTAGGGTAACCACGGGGGGTTACCCCTACAAAAATTCAAACTAACCATAGGATAAATTTCCCAAACGGGATGCTGATATCCCCGGTAGGGGCAGCAGGGTAATTGCATCTTATGTCTGACAATATAAAAAAGCATGTTTTGTCATTTTTGGACCCATTTTTTATACCTCACTCAAGTTTTCTATATGCATTAGCTACATAAGACAACCATCGTGACCATAAAATTTACGTTCTTAGGCAATGAGACACGTAAATGAGCCAAACTATGTGCATGTTATCAACTCAAAATGCCCAAAAACATCGTTTTCCCGCGAAAAGAATTTAGATGCGATTGCCCTGGTAGGGGCAGACTCCCGTGTCTGCCCGGGGTAACCACGGGGGCTACCCCTACAAAGGTTCAAACTAACCACAAGTTAAATTACCCAAAAGGGATGCCGGTCATGAGCTGGTGTTTGGTGGGTTCACCTGTCCACCAACACATTCTCGGATTTTATCCTTGGTCCAGGCGAGCTCACCCTACCTCACGACTCAGCATTACGACAATGACCAGTGAAATTTAATGCCCCCACCACGGCAAGCCATTGATTTGCCATCATGCAAAGATTCCCAACCTTCATCCAATTCGCCATTTGTTAACCCACCATCCCACGTTATCAGATAGAATAGACCAGATAACATTGAAAGGTATTAACATTGAAGACGAAGCCTAACTACAAATTCATCATCGGCGGGGTGGTCATTGCTGCGGCGCTGCTCTACCTGCTGATCTCCTCCACCGTCTCTGGTTCGCAGTACTTCCTGACCGTCGAAGAGCTACAAACCAAAAGCGCTGAATTCGTCGGTAAAAACGTGCGCATGTCCGGTTCCGTTTTGGGTGATACCATCCAATACGACGCCAAGACCCTCAGCCTGACCTTCGATGTCGCCCAAATTCCTGGCGACCACCGCGTCATCCAACAGATGGGCGGCATGGCAAAGGTGCTCGAAGACGCTGCCGCGGACCCAAATGCCCCGCACATGACCATCCACTACACCGGCGCCAAACCTGACCTGCTGCAACCCGCTGCCCAGGCAATCATCTCTGGCTCGCTGGATGCGAACGGTGTGTTCCAGGCCACCGAATTGCTGTTAAAATGCCCCTCCAAGTACGAATCAGCCCTGCCAAAACAAGCAGAGTAACTCAATCCCGCTAAGGAAATTATCATGGTTTATGTTGGTTTAATTGCATTTGCCCTTGCTTTTCTTGCGTTGATCATTGGCACGATCACCGCGATTGTTGGTTTAACGCGTAAAAAAATAGAACTCTCACCTTTCACCTTCAACACCGCCGTAGCCACTTTCGCGCTGCACACCATCGCTGTGCTGGCACTGGTCTTGCTTCAGATCACTGAGGATTATTCGGTCGCTTACGTGGTTGACGTAATCAATCCAGCCATGCCGATGATCCTCAAAATCACCGCCCTATGGGGCGCAATGGCTGGTTCACTCTTTTTCTGGAGTTGGGTACTGCATTTGGTGATGTTGACCGCTTTGGTCAACAAGAAAAAACTGATCGATAATTGGTCGTTTTTGGTGATTTCCGTAACCAATTTGTTCTTTGCGGCTATTACACTCTTTATTGAGAACCCTTTTGCGCAGATCTGGGAGTTGGCTGATGGCAATATCGTCGCCCATCTCTTGTCCCCTGAAGCTGGCGCGGTCGCCACTCGTGTATCCGGCATCGGATTGAACCCACTGCTGCGCCACCCGGGCATGATCATCCATCCTCCCCTGCTCTATATCGGTTTCGCGCTCTTCCTGGTGCCATTCGCGGTGGCTGTTTCGCAGCTGATCCGTAAAACCAAGGATGACTCGCTCCTCGATCAGACCCGCTCATGGATTATTGGCGCCTGGGTCTTCCTGACCGCCGGCCTGGCATTGGGCTCGTGGTGGTCCTACGGCGTGTTGGGATGGGGCGGCTATTGGGCCTGGGACCCGGTGGAAACCGCCTCCTTGCTGCCTTGGTTGACCGGCACTGCCCTGCTCCACAGCCTCTTACTCGAGCGCCATCGCGGCATCTTTCGCCGTTTCAACCTCACTCTGGTGCTATCCTCCTGGTTCCTGGTCGTCTTCAGCATCTTCGTTACCCGTTCCGGCATGATCAGTTCAGTGCATGCTTTCGGTGAAAGCGGCATTTCGGGGATGTTGATGGTCTTTACCATCGCGTTGTTCGTTCTCTGCCTCGGCCTGCTGATCTGGCGCTGGAAGTCGCTGGCAACCCATTGGGAATTCAAATCGGCTTTTGATCGTGAAGCTCTCTTCCTCTATACCAACGTTATTTTGATCGCGATTGTGGTTGCCTGTCTGTGGGGTCTGCTCTTCCCATTGATCAACAGCGCCATCACCGGGGTGCAGATGTCCTTGGACCCGTCTTTCTTCCAAAACGTCACCGCGCCGCTGTTCATTTTGCTGGTTTTGCTGTTGGCAATCTGCCCGTTGGTGGGCTGGAGCGTTGCTTCACTCAAACGCCTGGGTAAGCTGGCCTGGATCCCGTTAATTGTGGCTGTACTCCTGACCGCCTCCACTTCCCTCATGGGCTTCACCAAGCTGTGGTCCTTTGTTGGCGTCTTCATCGTTACCCTCGGTCTGTCTGTGTTGATCATGCTCACTGTTCGCGACGCCTTCGCCACCAAAACTGGCTTTGGCAAGCTGGTCTGGAAGCAACGCGCGCGTTACGGCGCCTACCTGGTGCACGCTGGCGTCTTGTTGATCGCACTCGGCATCACGGGTGTGCAAACGCTGAGTTCGGAGGTGGAAGCCCATTTTGCACAAGGCGACCGCATGCCCTTTGGCCAGTACGAAGTGGTTTTTGACGAAATAACTGAAACTTTCGAGAACCCAGAGTATTTGACCGCCAAAGCGCAGTTGACCATCTATAAAAATGATGTCGAGGTGGTGAAACTCTTCCCTGCCCAGCACATCTACTCTGAGCGGAATCAGACCCTCTCGATCCCTTCGATGCAATCAACGGCGCGGGGTGACCTCTACACCAACCTGATCGCGTATACTTCGGACGCCGATGGAGATTTTGCGGTTGTGAACGTAATCGATAACCCGTTGGTGAACTGGATGTGGGTCGGAGCGATGCTGATGGTTTTAGGAGGGTTGCTCGCGCTTTCTCTGACGCCTAAACCCTCCAAACGCCTCGAAGGCGCCCCTGAACTGCTTGCCGGGCAGGAAACTGAGTCGGAGAACTAAGTGTTACTTGAAGTCAATGCGCTCACCAAGCGCTACGGTCGCCGCAAGATCCTAAAAGATCTCGACCTGTCTCTCAGAGGCGGGGAAGTAGCCTGCTTGCTCGGCCCTAATGGCGCAGGCAAAACTACGCTGCTAAGGGTATTGTCTGGTCTTGCCAGCCTTCAGGGTGGTCAGATCAGCTTGGATGGCCAGCCCATCGACTTCAAAGACCAGCGCCTCAGGCGGCGCATCGGCCTGATTATGCATCAGCCTTTCCTTTACGAAAACTTAACCGGGCTTGAAAACCTGCGTTTCTACGCTGAGTTGTACCAGACCAATCAGTCCATCGACATGCTTAAAACCGCACTCGAACGTGTCGGGCTCAACCCCACCCGTGAAGACCCAGTCAGGGCTTTTTCGCGCGGCATGAAGCAGCGACTGACCGTAGCCCGCGCGTTGTTGCACGACCCGGACATCCTGCTGATGGATGAACCCTATACCGGGCTTGACCAACAGGGCTGCAAACTGCTCAATCAGATCCTGCTCGAAGAAAAACAAGCCGGCCGCTTGATCCTGATTACCACCCACGAATTGGATTTCGCGCGTCAGGTCGCTGACCGCTTCATCACACTGCACCTTGGTAAGATCGCTGATCAATTCGAGAACCACAACCTGACGCTCGACCGCATCCAGGCACGTTATCAGGCCATCACCCTCCCGCGTGAGATCGCTGCTGGAGGTGCCTCATGAAAAATTGGTTCAAGACCGTACGCACGCTGGTTTGGAAAGATCTCGTTCAGGAATGGCGCAGCCGCGACATGATCACCGCTATGCTGGCCTTTGCCGTGCTTGCGCTGTTTATCTTCAACTATGCCATGGAACTCACCCCCGCCAACCGCTCTGAAATCGCCTCGGGCACGCTGTGGGTGGTCATCCTCTTTGCCGGTACGTTGGGGCTCAACCGTTCCTTCACTGCCGAGCAGGATCAGGGCTGTTTTGATGGTTTGGTCATGGCGGTGCCCGATCTTTCAGCCATCTATGTCGCCAAAGCACTCACCAACTTTTTGATGATGGTGCTGTTGACCGCTTTGGTCATCCCGCTGTATTCGGTGCTGTATAACCAGTCCATGTTCATCCCTGGTTTCATCAGCATCCTGTTGCTGGGTTCGTGGGGATACACCGCCGCCGGCACGCTGATCTCAGGTATGACCGTGCAAACTCGAATGCGTGACCTGTTATTGCCCATCCTGCTCTTTCCCCTGCTGATGCCGGTCAACATGGCGGTGGTCAAAGCCGCTGGCGGCATTCTGGCAGGCCTGCCCGCCACTGAGATTACAGTGTGGATTCGCCTCTTAGTGGTGTATGATGTTATTGTTAGCGTTGTAGGAGTTATGGTGTTTGAATATGTCATCCAAGAATAATTTACTCAAAATCTTATCAATCATCGCGGGCGTACTGATCACAGCGGCTTTTGCCATGGTGTTGTTTTACGCGCCCATTGAACTTAACATGGGCCTGGTGCAAAAGGTGTTTTACTTCCACATGGCCTCCGCCTGGGTGGGTATGTTGGCATTTTTGATGGCGGTCATTTTCGCCATCCTATTTTTACGCACACGCGACCTCAAATGGGATTACCTTGAAGCCTCCAGCGTCGAGATCGGCTTGGTCTTCACCCTGGTGTGCAACTTCAGCGGCATGATCTGGGCTAAAGCCGCCTGGAACACCTGGTGGACCTGGGACCCACGCCTGACTACCACGACCATCATGGCTTTCACCTATATCGCCTATCTGTTGCTACGTCGCGGCGTGGATGACCCCCAGAAACGTGCCCAGTTCGGCGCGATTTATGCCATCATCGGCTTCGCCACCGTGCCTTTGACCTTTTTCTCGTCACGACTCTTACGCACCATCCATCCGGTGCTTTTTGGCTCCGGAGCAGCTATGGACATGAATCTGACCCCCGAGATGTTGCACACCATGATCGCCAGTGTCATCGCCTTCACCGTGCTCTATGCCGCGCTGCTGATCTTTAGAGCCGACATCATGACCCGCCAGGAGGCACTCAAAGAAGCCACCCTGATTGAGGAGGAAAATTAACATGCCCACCCCAGATACCTTGTCCTATGCCATTTTCGGATACATCATCATTTTTGGCATTTTGGGCGGCTACATTTTGCGCTTGGTTGCATTATCTCGAAAAACCAACAAAAAACTCAACCAAGAACACTAATCCCAAGTAAATTGCGTGAGGTGAGATGAGAAAACCGCTGGATCCATTGACAGACCACCTCTTTGGCGATGTAGACAAGCCCAAAAAAGGCGCGGCTTTTGCCATCGACCGCCTCTCTGGCGTGCACCATTGGAGTGCCAAAACACCCGCCATTCCTCAACCCGGGGATGAAGTAACTTTACATGTCACCACCAGCAGCGAGCTGCCTGTGACTGGCGTAAAAGTAGCCTTCACCTCCGACGAATGGCAAACCAGCCGTACGCTCGATGCCAGCCAGACTGCCCAGCGTTGGGATACCCTGCTGTGGCGTTGGTTGACAGATTGGCAAAGTTCCCTGCCCGCCCAAAGCGATGGAACCACGCTGCGCTACCAGGTCTGGGCGGAGTTGACCCCAACCCAACCAGGAGCAGTCGCGCCGCGCGTCTACGCCGATAACCAGGTCGCTTCGCCCGAAAAAGCCAGCCAATTCGCCATCTGGTACAGCCAGAATGACCTGCCCGAGTGGTCCAAAGACGCCCGCGTCTATCAGATTTTCCTCGACCGCTTCCACCCTGGCGACGGCAAAGCCTGGAGCCAGACCAGCGTCATAACCCAACCCATGGGCGGAACGCTCAGAGGCGTGATCGACAAGCTCGATCACATTCAATCCTTCGGTTTCAACGCCATCTGGCTCTCCCCAATCTTCAAAAGCCCCACCCACCATGGTTACGATACCTCCGATTACAATCAGGTTGAACCCCGGCTGGGCACGCTTGACGATCTGAAGGAGCTGATCGGGAAAGCCCACGCCAAGGGGATGCGTATCATCCTCGATTTTGTCGCCAACCATGTGTCTTCTGAGCATCCTGCGCTTAAAGACGCGTTGCAAGACCCTCAGAATCCCACCAAAGAGTGGTTTTTCTGGTCAAAATGGCCGAAGTATCAGGCCTATTTCAACCTCGCCAGTATGCCCCAACTCAACCTGTCTTACGGTTCCCCAGCTCGGGCTCACCTCCTGGAGGTTGCCCGATACTGGCTCAAACTGGGTGTGGATGGCTATCGTTTGGATTACGCCTACGGACCCGAACCCGATTTTTGGGTGGACTTCAGACATGCTTGCTCTGAGTCCAACCCACAGTGCTGGACCTTCGGCGAGGTCGTTTCAGGCGCTGACGTGCAAGCCTCTTTTGCCGGTGGCATGCACGGTACACTCGACTTTCTGACCTGTCAGGCGTTGCGTGAGAGTATTGCCGCGCGTGCCTGGCCGCTCTCCAGATTGGCCGGATACCTCGAAAACAGTGCTAAAGCTTTCCCAGCAGGTTTCAGCCGGCCCGCCTTCATCGACAACCATGACATGAACCGCTTTTTGTTCATGGCTGGCGGCGACGAACGACTGCTCGATATCGCTCTCACCCTGCTCTACCTGCTGCCGCAACCCCTCATCGTCTATGCCGGCTCTGATACCGCGCTCAACCAGCCGCGTTCCATCCACCAAAACGGTGCCCTGGGTTTCGACGAGTCCCGCGTACCAATGAACTGGCACGACGCGGGCAAGTTCGCCCCTCGCCAGGCACTTTTTGAACGACTCACCACGCTCCGCGAGAAATATCACAGCATGCGCGATGTGACTTGGCAAATCTGGTCGATCGACGACCAAAAACAGGTCGCGGTTTGGCAACTGCGGTCAATTAATCAGCCCATTCTAAGCCTGGCGGTCAATCTGAGCGATGAGATCAGACAAGCGGAAGTGCCAACAACGCCCGAAACCAGCAGACTTCTCCAATTAAGCCCAAGAACCTGTCAGATTCTGGAAACCCCATAACAGCTGTCCGTTAAGGGTTGTTTTGAACAGCGAGGCAAAGTTATCTTCAAGTTGATAACATTGTTGATGTTAATTGTTAAGATTTGACCAATTTCTCACAGTTTTGACCACTTTGTGTGCCTTTTCACATTGACGCATTCGAATTGCCCTTTTATAATGACTTTCGTGTTAATTTATCTTAACTTTCTGCTTAAAGGAGCATTGTTATGAAAAAAAGTACGTTCTTTATCGTTCTGGCAGTCATCGCTGTCATGCTGATTGCCTGGGTTGGCTGTACAACCAAGGCCACAGTCGATGCGGGTCCAACCGTTACGGACATCGCCGCTAAGTGGGAAGGTTCCGGTCATGCGGATGCCGCAGCGGAAGCTTTCGTCCATTGGAACGAAGATGAACCAGCCGAAATTCCACCCACCTGCGCCAAATGCCACAGCACCGATGGTGCCCGTGACTACTTTGGTGCCGATGGTACCGAAGCCGGCAAAGTTGACGCTCCTGCGCAGATCAACGATCCCATTTCCTGCACCGCCTGCCACAGCACTGCTGTTGCTGCCATGACTTCGGTCACGCTGCCTTCTGGTGCAGTTTTGAACGATACTGGCGCAGACACCGCCTGCTCGACCTGCCATAGCGGCATGGGCTCCAGTACGCAGGTCAAGACCAAGGTTGAAGGCCTTCCTGAAGACGAAGTTATCGCTGACTCCACCATGATGGGTGCCCACTACTTCGCTGCAGCCGCTACCCACGCCGGCTCCGAAGGCTACTCTGGCTTCCAGTATGATGGCAAAACCTACGTTGGTACATTCGAGCATGCTGAGAGTGTTAACTCCTGCACCGAATGCCACGATCCCCACAGCACCCACCTTCAGGACCCCCCCGAAGGACAGGCTACCATCTGCGCCGCTTGCCATGCTGACGTGAAAGGCTACGCTGATTACAAGACCGTCTCCATGTCCAAGGTCGATTTTGACGGCAATGGCAAAGTGGAACCCATCTACAACGAGATCGAAGGCATGAAAGCCATCCTGATCAAAGCCCTTGGTGGCTATTCCGGTAAAGTGGCTGGCAAGACCTTTGGCTTCAACCCTGCCGCTTATCCTTACTCCTTCATCGACACCAATGCCGATGGCACCCTGAGCGAGGAAGAAAGCGCCTTCCCGAACCAGTTCAAGGGCTTCACCCCGCGCATGCTCAAAGCCGCCTACAACCTGATGTTCGTCACCAAAGACCCCGGTGCTTATGTACACAATCCCAAGTACGCTCTACAGTTGATGTACGACTCAATCGAAGATCTGTCTGCGCAGAGCGGCGTCACCACCGCCGGTCTGATCCGTCCTTAATCATACGGATCAGTTTAGTTAGTTAGGATACTTAATGAAACCATCTTTAAAGCGGATCCTGTTTTACGTCGTCTTCCTCGTGTTGGTGTTCGCACCAGCCGTGGCGATGGTACTCAATTGGAAAAACCGCAATCCTTTGCTCGAAATTTCGGTCCTGTTGGGCTTTATCGGCCTGGCGCTGGCCGGAACGCAGCTCATCCAGATCAGTAAGCTTCATTTTTTGTCCGACGCGCTGGATATGGACGCGGTCTATCGCAACCATCACAAGTTGTCACTGCTTTCGATCGCGTTGGTGCTCACTCACCCTCTGATTCTGATTGTGACCAACATGCTCAACCGACCCATTTGGGGTTGGACTGTTGTGGCTGGCTGGATCGGTCTGGCCAGTTTACTGCTGATCGGTCTGACCTCAGTAGCGCGCCTCAAGCTAAAATTGAGCTACACGCTTTGGCTGGTCCTACACGACCTTTTTACTGCCGCAATTATTGTTTTCGGCTTGATTCACCTGTTTAAGGTCGATTACTATATGAGCCAGCCGCAGGTCAAGTGGGTCTGGATCGTCGAAATCGTGATCTGGGCACTGCTGATCCTGTGGATCCGTGTCCTGCACCCCCTGCTCGTCGGTTCCAAGCCTTTCGTGGTCGAATCGGTCATTGCCGAGAGCAAAGACACCTACTCCCTCAATCTCAAACCGCAGGGACACAAAGGTTTCAAGTTCGAAGCTGGACAGATCGCCTGGATTAGTGTCGACAAGTCTCCGTTCATCATCAGTCGGAACCCGTTCTCCTTTGCCGGAAGCTCTGAAGCTCCGGATGGTAAACTGCGCTTCTCGATCAAAGCGATCGGTGATTTCACCAAAAAGATCCCTGCCCTCAAACCCGGTGACCGTGTCTTCGTGGATGGCCCCTATGGCGCCTTTAACACCCACGACGCTCGCGCTGAAAAGGGCTTTGTTTTGATCGCTGGTGGCATCGGCCTGGCCCCTGTCATGAGCATCGTCAACACCCTGGCCGACCGCAAAGACAAACGCCCTGTGTATGTTTTCTACGGCGATCTGAACGAGGATACCGTGTTGTACAGGAAGGAACTTGAGAATCTTCAGTCCCGCCTGAACCTGAAGCTGGTCATCGCGCTCGAAAATCCGCACGACAAGAGTTATCTACCCTGTGGATATATCAGCAAGCAGCTTTTGGGCGAAACTCTTCCCGAAAACAAAAAAGAATTGATGTACTTCATCTGTGGTCCCATGCCTATGCTCAAAGCAATGGAAAAGCATCTTGATTTTCACGGCATTCCCAAGACTCAGATCAAGGAAGAAAAGTACGAGATGGCCTAAGCCTTCTCCAAGTTCAGAAACGAAACCAGGCTGGAGGTTCCAGCCTGGTTTTTTGTTATTGTGTCATCCAAAGGGAGCAAAAGGATCCAACCTGATTTTTAACAAGACTGCCAACTCCCCCAACCCCTAAAGCGGACAGGTGGGACTCAAGCAATCTCGTAGTTACTTTCGTCATTGCGAGCCCGCGAAGCAATCTCGTAGTTCCTCCAGTCTGTGCCCGCCGAGAATCGGACAGGTATCATTGCGAACGCAGTGAAGGATCCGGCACTTCATCTTTTTGTGTCATCCAGAGCTTCTTACTGTGTCATCCAGAGCGAAGCGAAGGATCTGGTAGTTTGCTTTCAAAAGGCCAGATCCTTCGCACTGCGTGCTCTGGATGACACAGGGAGGCTCGCCTCGGAATGACAC
>JBASOE010000030.1:0-2764 GCA_049657925.1 Anaerolineaceae bacterium | reverse complement strand
ATGAAGACACAAGGGCCCATAGCGCAGTTGGGAGCGCGTCTCAATGGCATTGAGAAGGCCGGGGGTTCGAATCCCCCTGGGTCCACAGGAAGACACTTCACAAGAGGTGTCTTTTGTCTTAATTCCTTAACACAGATATATCTAAAAGAGAAGGCATATCGAAGGCTGGCTCCCGAGGAGGGCTGCGCGCGGTTCGAATCCCCTCGAAGATCCACACACGAAAGCATCTGCAAGGGTGCTTTTTGTTTTAACCATGGGGCTTAATGGCATTCCCCTCAGGGTGGGACAGGTGAGCAGGTTCGGCTGTCAATTGCTATAAGACGAGATCGCTGCGCAAAAAATCTTGTAATGACCAATTTCTTATCATTGCGAGCCCGCGAGGCAATCTCGTAGTTATTTCCGTCTTTGCGAGCCTGCGAAGCAATCTCGTAATTGACCGGTTGAATATTCCTGATACTTCAGGCCTCAACCGCCCACTGCTATACTACAAGATCGCCACGCAAAACAACTCCATTCGCGATGACACAGGGGGTCTCGCCTCGGGATTACACAAGGGGAACAGCATTCAAAGCAGCATGAATTTGTGCTGAGTCGCTTTACTATGCCGCTGTGCTGCCTCATTCTTCCCGTTTGAGCATTTCTGATTTTATTGGTTTTCCAGAACTATCTTGTATCATCCACAGCGAAGCGAAGGATCTGGTACTTCGTCACTTATTTTGGCTTTTTGCTCTTACAAAACAATCGTGTCACACCAAAGAATCAACGGCCAGATCCCTCCTGCGTCGGGATGACACAATATGGCGCCATCCTCGCCCAACTTGCTGGGACGACATCGAAATGCCATTTTTAGTGTCATCCAGAGCCTCTTTTGCGAAGGATCCAGCCTTTTAAGTCGTCCGAATATTGAGTTGCGACTCCTGCTTTATTCGTGCCATTTTTGGAATTCTTAGGCTTGGTCAATATGAGTTCGAAGGGTTGACACGTTTAATGTGTTTTGGGTGAAGTCCAGAAAAGATCAACGCCAACCTACTGGACAAGGCAACCGTGATGCCCCTGTAAGGTGGTGTCGGACCGGTTGATAACACCGTAGATAGCAAGGTTACGATGGTTGTCCGGTCCGACCCACCGAAATTCGTCGATCGCATTGTTGCATTGGTCTTAATCTGAATGGTGGGTTGACCCTCAAACCGTAATGGCGAATTTGAGTCCATACCGGGTCAACGCCACCCTACAAGACCATCTCGCAGGGAGAGAGTATTTGTTATCACCAGAATTAACTCAAGTGTTCTGAGTGGACGCGATAATTGAAACGAGGCCCAAGAAAAGGCCTCGTTTTGTTGTTGTTCACTGCCACCGGCAGGGTGTGAATTAAGTGTCTCAGCCGCCCTCCGGCAAGTAATCCATCTGCACAAACTCGACGTGCTCAGGGATTGCAACATTGGCGGCCTTTAACCTGGCTTGTGCCTCTGGAATATCCAACACATAAACCTGCAGCCGGGCTGGTTCCATCTTGATGCCCGTGGTATAGGTCACACCGGCTTTATCCATCTCCGCTTTGAGTGTTTCGCGTGTTTCACGCAAGGCTTTACGCGAGATTTCCTCTTCCTGCACTTCGATGACTTCCGTCAGTCTCTTATCTTTAACGAAAGAGGCCAGGTCTTCTTTGGAGGCACCAGTGAGATACACGATCACTTTGACTACCGGATAACTCTCAACCCGCATGCCTACATAATGGTCCGAAAAGTTGGCATCAAGATCTTTTTCAAGCGCTTCGGCCTCTCTTTGCAGTACGTTCACTTCCGCCTGGGCAGTCGCGGCCGCTGACCGGGTTGCCTGATTGATGGGTTCAACGGTTTGGGTTGGCTGGGCGGGCATACAAGCACTGAGAATAAGGGCAAAACTTAGGAAAACATAGATTGCAAAACTAAATCGCTTTTGAGTCATTAACCACATCCTGATAAGGTAAAATGCGAGGAAATTAGTGTAATTTCAAGCATATCAGAAACTTACTCATTTGCATATCCAAGCAAGATGAATCCCCTTCACTTTTCACAATCCATCCCCCGTCCGGAGTTACTTTTGGTTACCCCGGCATCTCCATCCAACCTGCTTCCCAAATGTGTCCATCAGGATCAGTAACGTCCCGCGCGTACATGCCTTCTGCGCCTTCGATCACGACTTCGGGAAGCAAAGTACCTTCATTTGCCACAGCGGCAGCAACAAACTTATCCACAGCTTCAATATTCTCAAAGGAGAGCGAGTTCAAAACCTGGGCAGTTTTCTGCGTGTCAGGGATAGCCCGCCCTCCGGTGAATTTCAGGTAGAAATCATGCGTCAAGAGCATCACCCAAATCTCTTCGGACCACATCATTCCTGCAGCAAGCTCGTTGGAGAATTGTTCATTTTTGACAAAACCCAAGGCCTCATAGAACTTAATTGACCTGTGAAGATCAGTAACGGGTAAATTAACAAAAATCATCTTAGCCATTCTTCCTCATTTTCTAGTAGGTTTAGGCAATTCCTTTGAACTTCAGAATAATGCGAAACGCAATATATATCAATGGCAAGTAGAATGTTTGCATAAGGACATTCTTAATACACCTTTTGCATACAGTTTCACGAAATCGGCTTACATCTATGCTATAATTTGAATTCTAAACACGATGGCAGACCATCGGTCATCCGGCAGAGAGCCGCGTTAAGTTGCAAAGCGGCAGGTGCCTCCGGAGCGCCTCAGACCCTACTCAACTGCCCCTCCAAAAGG
>JBASOE010000029.1:0-10171 GCA_049657925.1 Anaerolineaceae bacterium | reverse complement strand
AATTACTTTGGCATGTATAAGCCCGCCATTGCGCTCACCGAGAAGTACATGGGGCTCTATTTCGTCGCCGACCTTCACGCCATCACCTCCACGCCGGACCGCAAGGCATTGCAGTCCCTTGTTTACGAAGTGGCAGCCTGCTGGTTGGCACTCGGGCTCGACCCTGAGAAGAGCGTTTTTTTCAAACAGAGTGACGTGCCTGAGATACCGGAATTAACCTGGTTTCTTTCCTGCCTGACCCCCAAAGGGCTGATGAACCGCGCGCATGCCTACAAAGCCTCAGTGGATCTCAACACCGCTTCAGGTCGTGACCCCGACGACGGTATCAACATGGGTCTCTACAATTATCCGGTGCTGATGGCTGCCGACATCCTGCTTTACGACTCAGATGTAGTACCGGTTGGCCTTGACCAGAAACAGCATATCGAAATCACGCGCGACATTGCTGAAAACTTCAACCGACAATACGGCAAGACGTTCAAGATTCCAGAAGGTGTCATCGACGAAGATGTACAGTCCGTGCCAGGCATTGACGGTAGAAAAATGAGCAAGAGTTACGGCAACACACTGCCCATCTTTGCTCCCGATGATGTCTTGCGAAGACAGGTGATGAGAATCGTTACTGACAGCCGCACGCCAGAAGAGCCCAAGGATGCCGAAAACGACAACCTTTACCAGATATTCCGTCTCTTCGCCAAACCGGAGCGTCTGGCTGTTGTCACCAAGGGATACCGCGAAGGCGGTCTGGGTTATGGGGCATTAAAACAGGAGCTTTTCGAAACCATGCTGACTTATTTCGGTCCGGCGCGCGAAACCTACAACGCTCTTATCAACGACCGACCTTACCTTGATCGGTTACTTAAAACTGGCGCCGAAAAAGCGCGTGAAATAGGCAAACCAGTGTTGGCACGCGTGCGCAAGGCCGCGGGGATCGACGCGTAAAATGGCTGCCACCCAAGAAGCCCCTTTATCAGTCGTCAAGATTGCTCCAGAAGAACGCAGTCGCCTGAGCAACCAGGCGGTCATGTTAACGCTTTGCGCGAATATTCTGCTGGCTCTGCTCAAAACCATCATCGGTATCGTGGGTCATTCCACCGCTTTGCTTGCGGATGGGGTCAATTCGACCTCAGATGTGGTGTATAACATCGTTGTTACTATATTCGTGCGACGTGCCCACCAACCCGCTGACAGCGAACACCCCTATGGACACACCCAGCTCGAGAGTGTTGGTGCGCTGGTCGTAGGTGCATTCGTCATTACCACAGCGCTAACTATTTTTTGGAACTCAGTCAGCTCATTGTTCGACCTGCTTTCTGGGAATGGTGAGGTCGAAAGTGCTTCCGTCCTCGCGTTAGTGATCGCGATTTTCACAATCGTATTGAAGATCGGTTTGTCATTTTACTCACGTGGAATCGGCGAAAAGACCCAAAACCCAGCCATTATCGCCCTGGCTCAGGATCACCGCAATGACATCTTCTCTGCCACTGCAGTAGTCATCGGCATCGTGCTGAGCCGTATGGGTTATCACTGGGTGGACCCTGCCGCTGGGGCGATCGTCGCCTTCGTAATCCTGCGTACAGGTCTTGGCATTCTGAGTGAATCCACAGATGACCTGATGGACACTGTGCCCGGAGATCGTCTACAGACCAAGGTGACCGAAATTCTCGATCAAATTCCCAGCGTGCATGGCATCGATACCATGCAGGCCCATCGTTTCGGGCAATACTTGGTGATCAATATCACGATTTTCGTGGATGGTAACCTCACCATCGATGAAGGAGATCGCATCTCCGACCAAATTGAAGCGCAATTGGCCAATGAAATTGACTATGTCCGAGCAGTGCATGTACACTTCCACTCGCGCGGGTCAACCAACTAAAAAGTCAGATCAACCCTGAAATCAGGAGTGACAATGAAAAACTTCCGTTTCTACAATCCAACCGAGATCATTTTTGGCAGAGGTACCATTGCCAAGCTTAAAGAACTCTTGCCCAAAAAGGCCAGAGTGATGCTGTTGTATGGCGGTGGATCGATCAAGCGCAATGGCGTCTACGATCAGGTCATGGCTGCCCTAAGCAAGCATCACGTGGTGGAGTTTGGCGGCATTGAACCCAATCCAGATTACAACACTCTAATGAAAGCTGTTAAAGAAGTCAAGAAAAAGAAGGTTGACTTTTTATTGGCAGTAGGTGGCGGTTCGGTTATTGATGGCACCAAGTTTATTGCTGTGGCTGCGGAATACCAGGGCGACAATCCCTGGCATCTGCTTTCCCGGGATGAAGCCAGCAAGGCGACCAGCGCGCTACCTCTCGGCGCAGTCTTGACCCTGCCAGCCACAGGTAGCGAATTTAATCACAACAGTGTGATTTCTCGCCGTGAAAAACGCGTCAAGTTCTCATTTAAGTCGGATCTGGTTTTCCCACAGTTTTCCATTCTCGATCCTGAAACTACCTACACCTTGCCGCTCAAGCAGGTCAGAAACGGCATTGTGGATGCCTATGTGCACGTTCTGGAACAATACCTCACTTACCCAGCCTGCGGGATAGTGCAAGACCGGCAGGCTGAAGCCTTGCTTTTGGCTTTGATCGAGAGCGCTCCCAAAGCCATGCAAACCGATCCTGTTGATTACGATGGTCGCGCCAACTACATGTGGGCTGCCAGCAATGCCCTCAATCACCTGATTGGCGCAGGCGTCCCACAAGATTGGGCAACTCACTCAATCGGTCACGAACTCACCGCAATGTATGGTTTGGATCATGCTGAAACCTTGGCCGTGATACTCCCTTGGCTGTGTTGGTACAAGCGCGAACAGAAAAAAGAAAAATTGTTGCAGTATGGCGAACGCGTATTTGGCATTAAAAGCGGAAAACTTGACGACCGCGTCGATCAAACCATCCTTGCCACTGCTGCTTTCTTCCAATCGGTCGGGATGCCAACCACCCTTTCCAGTTATGATGTCGACCCTGACGAGGCCGCTGAAATTATCCAAAAACGCTTCGAGAAACGCGGCACTGTACTCGGTGAGCATGACGATATCGATGGCGCTGCTGCGGCCGCGATAGTAAGAATGAGCCGTTAACTACATTCAGGTTTATTAAATAAATCTCCACAAAAAAGGCGGGGGGTTATTTATTCACAAGCCGTTTAATGGCATTCTTTAGCAGCGCCAACAGCAATTTAATACCCATCACAGCGTAGTAAAACCAGTTGAAAAGGAAAAAGTAATCCTTGGCGTAGTGTTTGCGATAAAGCAAAAAGTAAGAGCGGTGCCATTCATAGATCGCTTTGAGCGGCTGGGCTTTGGATCCGCCTTGCCCACCGTAATGAATCACACTGGAGAGCGGAACGTACATGACCTTCCATCCTTTTGCCCTGGCGCGCTCACACAAGTCACTGTCTTCCTGATAGGCAAAAAAAGCCTCGTCAAAGCCGTCAATTTGCTCCCAGCATTCCCGGCGGATGAACATGCAGGAACCTGAAACGGCTTTGACTTCAGCAATTTCACCCTCTGGCAACCATGACATCAGATATGAATTCAATGGCTTGGATTTAGGGAATAGTTTGCCCAGCCCTAAAAAGTATCCAAATACAGCAGCCGGCCGCGCCTCACCTCGCCTGGACTGCGCTTGAAAACTGCCATCCACATTAAGTACTTTGGGTATGGAAACCCCAACCTCAGGGTGACCGCGAAGGTAAGCCACCTGGGTCGAAAAGCAATCATCGTTAATCAAAGTATCGGGGTTAAGCGCCAGGATAAACTCGCCTTTGGTGACATTAAACGCCTGGTTCGTCGGCTTGGAGAATCCAAGGTTGGTTTGATTCTCAATCAAGTGAACCTGGGGGTAACTTTCACGTAACAAGGCTTGGGTGCCATCCGTGGAGCCATTATCGACAACAATCAGCTCGTAGTTAATTCCCAGGGTATGTTTGACAACCGAGTCAAGACAGGCCCTCAAGTATTCCTTACTGTTTAATGAGACTGTGCAGATTGACAGGTCCATTTCAGCTCGTCTCCCCTATCTGGGCTGTCGTCCGAGCTTTTGCTTGAAGAGAGTAATCGATGGCATATGCCAGATGCGCTCCAAAAAAGAGAATGTACCCGGTCCAATACAGCCAGAAAAGCAAAGCAATGATGGATCCTAACGAACCGTACACAAGCTGATAATTTGCCAACCCGCTTCCAACCGCCCAAGTGAGCAATCGCGTCACCAATTCCCACATAAGCGCTGCCACCAACGCACCGATGGCTCGTGCTCGTCTCTGTACGGTGATGTGGCGCGGAAGCCAGGTATAGAGCGTATAAAACAACAATATTTTAAGTAACAAGGGTAACAGCCAACTCACCCAGGTAAAAGCAGGAGAATCCAGAAGGGAATTCCCAGCAGCTTGCGCCTGTTGTAACCCCGGCAACAAACCAATCAGGGTATTGACTGCCAACGACAAGATAAAAAGCACCGTCAGTGCCAGTATCATCATTAAAGCTGTCACACGACTTTGGAAAAAACCTGGATTTTTTCCATGCAGAAAAGCTCGATTGATGTTGATGACGATTTTCTCGAATACATTGCTACCGGACCAAACAAGTGATATCAAAGCAAAAGTAGTTACAGCGCCACGTACTTTAAGTATTGCTTCGATGTGGTCATTGACCGCAAGCGCTGAAATTGGCAGAAAAGACATGATGGCCTCGAGCAGTTTGGCTTTTACCAGCTCCTGCTCAAGGAAAACAGAACCGGCTGAAACAACTACCAACAGAATTGGGAAAATTGAAAACAAGGCATAGTATGCCAAACTGGCTGATGCCTCTGCGCCTCGATTGCGTGTCAGGTTATTAAGTGCGTGTCGAAGAATCCCAATTGCGCCCCCGGAGAGGTTGTTGATCTTAAGGTATATCTCTCGAACACGTTCAACCAAAAGAGTTCGCTTGGAGAGCAATTTCCTGGCTTTATCCGCAATGCCATAAAGAAAATTAGCCATACCCAGATTATAAGGCAATAAACCGCCGCCCATGATCCTAAAACCCAGCAAGCCATATTTCGCCGCCTTTTGGCAGCACAGGCAATGTCAATCGAGCATCTTCAACTGTAATACTTCGACCACTGAAGTATCCATCAAACCTAGTCTTCTCCTTCATCCCCGCGGTAGGAACCTCAATGATCCGACCGCTCCATTCTTCTGGGCCACGATTCAGGGTTACAATGATCCTTCGACCAGCCAGAACACGCTGGTAGCAGACCAACTGCAAATCCCAGTAGAGTATCTCAAACGAGCCTTCTCTCAATGGTTCATTGATTTTGCGGAGTGCTATCAGGCGCCGATAAAACGCCAAAGTGTCCTGGTTCCAATCTTTTTCGTCCCAGACCATGCAATTACGTGATCCAAATCCTGCTTCGTCTGACAAACCGATTTCGTCACCATAATAGAGGCAAGGCACGCCAGGGAATGAAAACTGAGCGATGGCAGCCAGCCTTGCCAGGTCCTCATCACCTGATAAGATCGTGCGAAGCCTGTTTGTGTCGTGACTGTCGAGTACGTTGAATTGTTGCAGGGCGATCGCCCATGGGATGGCCGCCAAATGCTCCATCCAGGATTTGACCAGTGAATCGCTTTCCCAGCGTTCTTCCGCTCTGATGTCGCCCTTCCAGCCGATCGCTCCAGTCTCATACGGTCTGAGCCAGTTCAACAAAGGGTCAGCGAACCCGGTGTAATTCATCACTCCATCCCAAGCTTGACCTTGCAACTGGGCATCCGCCTCATAGAAGTTTTCACCAATCAAATAAGCTTGTGGATTGGCTGCCTTTACCGAAGCTCTGATTTCCGGCAAGACCTCAGCGTCCAACTGAGAATCATCATGCCGGCCCAACATGTTCGCGACATCCACCCGCCAGCCATCCGCGCAATAGGGGGGCTTCAACCAGCGTCGCATCACTGAGTTGTCTCCCCGATACATCAAGTCTCGTAGTGCCTGACTCTGATAATTCAGTTTAATCAAATTCCCAAAGCCCATCCAGGTGCTTGGTTTCTCGGTATCCGGATGGAAAAAAAAGAATTCCCGCTCACTGGCAGTTCGGTTAGCTAAGGCTGATCTGAACCAGGGATGCCCCTTTCCAGCATGGTTGGGCACAATATCCAGCATGTAATGCATACCCTTGGCTTTGAGCGCGTCAGAGAGCGAGATCAGTGCCTCGTCCCCCCCAAGAACGGGGTCAACATGCTCAAAATCCACTACATCATACCGGTGATTCGTCCAACCCAAAAAAATAGGATTGAGGTAAAGAGCGTTGACACCCAATTCCTCGAGGTAATCAAGATGATCTTCAACACCCTTCAGGTCTCCCCCCCAGAAAGGGATGAGCTCAGGGTAATATGGGTAAGCTTCCCGCCAGGGAAAGGTTCTTCGGAAAATATTGGTGCCTGGGATTGCCTCCCCATTCGGATCGTTCGTTGGGTCACCATTATCAAAACGATCGGGAAAAATCTGGTAAAAGATCGCCTGACCCAACCAATCGAGTTTGGGTTGGTCGGTGAGTAACTTGAAGTCAAACAGGTTGAAAGGGATGGTCTGACTGACACCAATGGCATTCAACCACCACACCGCCTCTTTGGTTACAATCCCAAACCGATAAGGATTAAACCGCTCTCTGAAGGCAATCTCAGCCTCCCAGAATTGCATGTTGCCTTCCACTTTTCCTGGATGCATGCGCGTGAAAGACTGTTCGCCATTCGGAATGGTGCGCAAGATCAGCTCTCGAATGGGGGCGTCCGCTGGCGCAAGTAAACCTACTGTGATCGTTTCACCAAAGGCTGGCCTTGGGTTCGAAAGATAGTCGCTGGTCGGATGATGACTGAGAGAGCTCATCCAACTCGGCGGCTGAAAATTTGGAATTGGTTTCATTGTGCCCTTTTTTAAGGTCTACGGAATGCCCGGACCATAGATGTGCCTGTGCATGTGCGGCGTGACACCATCAGTCCCAGCATTTGAGCGTAAATAGAATCCGTCATAGTCAAAACCGTACTTGGCTGCGACAAATTGCACCGCGCGCAATACTGAGACTAATAACTCACCATCCAAAGCTTCCGGAGAAAGCTGCGGATCGATATGTTTTCTGGGAATCACTACAACGTGTATTTCGGCAAGATCACATTGTTTAGGGTGACGAAACGCCAACACACGTTCATCCTCCCAAACACGGATGACGTCCAACTTACCGCTCGACACCTCGTCACAATACCAATCAGGTCGTGTCATTTTTCTTTTTCTTTCCTCGAGACACTGGGGTTCCTTCGTGCAGCGGTATGAAACCCTCGCCCAAAGCTTCGTTGGCATGCCCAACCACCATGAAAGCGTCCGGGTCAAGGTCGTGCACGATGGTCTTTAGGCGTACCACCTCTGAGGCAGTGACCGCGCAATAGATCACCGGTCTGTCCTTACCAGTGAAACCACCCTTTGCCTGTAAAACCGTTGTGCCGCGGTCCAGTTCCTCCGAAATCGCTTTGACAATCGCTTCTGTTTCGTCAGTGATGATCATGGCCTCTCTGATCACATTGGAACCTTCCAATACTCTGTCTGCCGCGACGCCGCTCAGATAGATCATGATTAAGCCGTACAGGGCTTTTTCCCAACCGAAAATGAAACCAGCAATAATCACAACCAGAGAATCAGTCACCATATACGCCATCGAGATGGACATGCCCAATTGGCGATTGAGGATGCGCCCAAGAATGTCCGTGCCACCGCTGGTGCCGCGGCCCAAATAAACGACGCCCAAACCAATTCCCAATACGATGCCGCCATAAAGGGTGTTGAGCACAGGGTCAGTCGTAAGTGAGACTTCACCCAGATAAAGCATGCTGACGTCTGTGAAAATTGAAAAAGCAACAATCGCCAGGATAGTACGCAGCGCAAATTTCGGCCCGCCCAAATAGCGCCAACCCAGCACAAACAACGGCAGGTTGCCCAACAAGACGACCGCACCAATTGGCCAGCCAAATGAATAATGGAGAAGTTGACCGGCACCGCTGATGCCGCCGCTAACCAGTTTGGCTGGGACAAGGAAGATATTCATGCTCATTGCCTGAATAAAAGCGCCAATGAGGATCAAACCATAATCCTTGAGCGAATGCCAGGAGAAATCTAATTCACTAAAGAATAATCCAATTTTTTGCTTCACAATCCCTCCGCGGATAACGCCTTGTGATTATACCCAAAGAAGGCCCATCGAGCTGGCAAACACTGATGTGTTGGTAGATGCTTAGCGCGTGACGAGTGGAATGAATTGCAGCTTGTTGAAGCGCGTATCGTAGCTCAGGGTGTAGAGCGTACGCCAGCTGCTCTGGTTCCCGGCGTTGTCCAAGGAACTAAACCGCAGATAATATGTCGCCCGGTCAGCAATCGGTGCTGGGTCATAGCTGGTGCCTGCCAGATTGTTGATCTTACCCTCAGGATTGGTACCCCAGTAGTAATAAGTCTGTTTCAACCCGCTCAGGTTATCTGTCGCTGCGACCCAAGTGAAGTACTCATCGTTGCAGAAAGCCTGTTTTAGACCAGGGTATGGACAGCGCCATTTGAGTCCAGTCGGGTAACCAGGTGGGGTGGTGTCAATCTTGAAGGTGGTTTGTTTTGGGTCTTCCCAGTTATACACCCCGTCCACAGCACGGTATTGCAAAGTGTGCGTCTGGTCGCCTGTGACATTGAACGGGGTCGTGTATTTTTTCCAACCCGTCCCATTCAGGTTGTAATAGATCGCGTTGATACCAGAAACGTTATCTGTCGCACTCAAGGTGACAGTGACCACACTTTTGTACCAGCCGCTCGCTACTGACGTACCGGCAAGCGCCGCTGTTGAAACTGGCAAAATAATGTCCGAACTGTAAGGCACGCCAACCATACCGTCGATGACATCGCTATCGATGCTTAAAGTCACTCCACCCCAGGTTTCTGCGTGCCCACCGGTATATTGATAGATGCGCTGGCTGTTCGCCCAATAGCTATCAGGAAGGTAGTCCACATCAAATACGGTAACCCAATCGCGAAAGTAAGGCTCCCAATACCATTCCGCGATCCAAACTACATCAGGGACAGGTGAAATCGAATAAATTCTGTTTTGATTTAAATTGCCGGAGGTAGCGTAAATTCCGGATTGATTGCCCAACTGGTGCAAACGCGTCGTCCAGCCCTTCAAAAAAGATCGCACCGCCTCAGTACAAGCTGCATCACTGGAAAAGTATTCCAGATCATAATAAATGACCGATCCGCTGCCATCGGGGTTGGTCATGCCTCTGATCTTCAAAGCTTCCACGGCCTCATTCGCATTACTGACACCTTCGTTGTAGGCAGTAGCAGGATTTGATGAGAATTTCAGCTTGAAATTGGTACAAGGTGCCTGCGGGCCCACCCAGGTTGGAATGAAACGCCAGCCGGCATTGAAAAGTTGGCGTAAGGATGTAGCATTAAAAACTGTATTCGGGCAAGCAGCCAGTGAGCCACCAATGTAGAGTCCATAAACCGTATACGGACTGGAAGCACGCCAGGTGGACATTTTCGACATATTCACCGCGGCACAGGTATCAAAGCCATGTGCCTTGATGCGCTGCCAATTTGTAGTGTTGGTGATTGCACTGCCCGTTTGTTGCTCTGGGAATGTCGGGTTCTTTGACAAGTCAGGAGTCTCAAATTGAGACTCAGTCAAAACAATCACTTCCTGTGGCAATGACATCAGCGACCAGGTTTGGCCACCATCCATAGTGCCCGCCACGACCTGCCCTTGCATGCAGGTCGCTTTGCTATTGTCTTCTGCGCTCAGGCAGCCTCCACCGCTGAACAAACCCCAGCCATTTTGGCCATCTATCGATGTTACACGGGTCAACGCCATACGATCGAGCGCAATCGGGTTCAATGTGGTCTTGGGCTGCTCAGTATCTGAAGGCGCAAAAACCACCGGCTGCCACTGGGTTAATTCACCACTTTCGGAGATCGTCTGCAATACGGGCTCTCCCTTGAGCACTTCCTGGTTTGGTTCGAGGGCGACCTTGGTTTCAAGCCAGCTTTTCCCCTGGTCAGCGCTTTCAAACAGATAGGTTTTGATTAGTTCATCTTCACGATAAGCGTAAACAGGTATGACCAAACGCCCGTTCTCAGCAATTGAAGGCAAACCTGGAAGGATCTGGACAT
>JBASOE010000028.1:0-20704 GCA_049657925.1 Anaerolineaceae bacterium | reverse complement strand
CTTCACCGGTCACAACAGGCGCCTCGGTGGGGGCTTCGGTGGGAGCTTCGGTGGGAGCTTCGGTTGGGGCTTCAGTGGGAGCTTCGGTTGGGGCAGCAGTAGGTGCCTCAGTCGGAGCTGCGGTGGGTGTGCTGCATGCGCCCAGGACCATGGATGCGACGAGCAGCATGGCTAAAACGGTAAAAATCGACTTTTTCATTGCTTTTCTCCTGTTTAATATGGTTTGTAGTCGTTTTGTTTGTACATCAAAGTAAGTCCTTGCTCACTTTGTTGATACCTAAAGTGTCTGAGCGCTATGTTTCAGCACCCAGCCAATCAGCAGTGTGTTGAGCGTTTCGGGCTTGTCCAGGCACAACGCGTGCCCGGACGCCGGAACAATCACGTATTCTGCGTGCTTAATTTGGTCGGCGATTATCTTGCTGTACTTCCGACCTTTGATGACATCATCCTCCCCCACGATGATTAATGTTGGCATCTGAATCTGAGAAAGTTTACCTGTAAGGTTCAAATTATTAAACGCGTGCATCAGGTTTTCGAAGGCTTTGAAATCCAGCAGCGCAAAACGGGGAACCGAAGCGTCAATTGTAGCCTGATTCGCACCGATATACGCGTTTGAGTAATTTAACCCCACGGATGTGCGCAGCATCAACTCCGGATCTTTACGCTCCGCCGCGATTAACCAGGGCAAAGAATGAGCTCTGAGAATCGGGTCGATCTCTGAAGCGCCATCAATCACTATCAGTGATTTGGTCATCCGGGGGTATTGCAGTGCGAAAGCCATGCTGACCTCGGAGCCGTACGAGATGCCTGCGATGTGCGCTGAGGGGATTTTGAGTGCCTTGAGCAGCGCCGCCAGGTCGTCAGCATGTTGTTCCATACTGTACGGACCTTCGGGGTGTTCCGATTGCCACATGCCGCGACAGTCATACAGAAGCACGCGCATGTGTTTCGACAACACACGTGTTTGATAGGTCCAGGCTGCAGTAGACATCATGATGCCATTCGAGAGCACGATAACTTCACCGTTTTCCGGTCCGTGCAGTTCGTAATACAGGGCGATGCCGTTGGCTTCGATCTTGGGCATTAGCGCTTTCTCACTTACGCTGGCTCAAAAGCCAGCACCTTCTTGGTAGAGCCTTCCGGACCGCGATCGATCATGATCATTTTGAGAGGCGTACCGATCTTGATGTCCTGTGGTTTGCTGAGGTCCAGACCGACGATCTGAGCGCTGACACGGGGACCTTCTGCAAGGGTCACAATGCCGGTGCAGTAAGGGTGCTTGGCATCATAGCCCGCATTGGCCATCTCTGTCGGTGGAATATAGATGACTGTATAAGTCGCCAGGGTCGCCTCGCCCGATAAAACCAACCGTTCCATATTTTCGGAGTGACAAACCGGGCAGATATAACGCTGCGGAACAGCTACATAGGTACAATTCCGGCATTTCGAGCCGATCAGTTCGTTCTGACTCAGCGCATCGTTAAAGGTTTTGGTTTCAAATTTGCAGTCAGACATTAAAACCTCTTCTCAAAAATATGAACCACACAAGTCTGTCCAGTTCCGCCAACGTTGTGGGTCAAACCGATCTTGGGCTCGCCTTTTAGCTGGCGCGCGCCGGCTGTACCATGCAGTTGCTTCCAGACTTCCACCACCTGGGCAACGCCTGAGGCGCCAACTGGGTGACCTTTGGCTTTTAGACCACCGCTGGTGTTGATGGGATGTTCGCCGTCGCGGGCAGTTTTGCCTTCCATGGCAGCTTTCCAACCTTCACCGTGCTTATAGAAGCCCAAGTCTTCCGAAGCCATGATCTCGGCAATGGTGAAGCAGTCATGCACTTCAGCGAAATCGATATCAGCGGGGCTCTTGCCGGCCATGGCGTAGGCTTGTTCGCCTGCGGTTACAGCGGATGGGACATGACTGAGAGACTCACGCTCAGGTAGTGCACCGTCGCTGGCTTGGCCAGTGCCGATGATGTAGATGGGCTGATCGGTAAATTTATCCACCAAGTGATCTGCCACCAACAGCACGGCAGCCCCACCATCGGAAACTGGGGAGCAGTCGAACAGGCGCAACGGCCAGGCGATCATTGGGTTGGCTTTGGGATCGCGCATGAAGTCCATCTCGTCTTTCCATTCGGGCACTGGCAAGCCCTTCTGGGCTGCTTTGGCTTTCTTGCCGGCCATGACGTCCGGGATGGATTGATTGAATTGGGCTTTTTCGTTCAGCGCGCCATTGACGTGATTCTTGATGCCTACCTTTAATAAGGCGTCCAGATCGCCGTTGTATTCGTTCATGTAAGCGGTGGCCATGGCAGCGTAGAAACCAGGGAAGGTGAAACCAGCCGGGATTTCGAACATCATGTCAGCCGCGGAGGCCAATGCGTCAGTCACCTGGGCGCCAGGCAGATCAGTCATCTTTTCGATGCCACCCACCAAAACAACGTCGTACTGTCCGGAGGCGATGCCTAAAACGGCCTGCCTGAGGGCAACGCCGCCGCTTGCGCAAGCGTCTTCAATGCGCACACTGGCAACTGGAGATAGACCAATCCACGAAGCTACGATCGGGGCGAGGTGCCCCTGGCGCTCGAACTGGTCCGAGCTGAAGTTGCCCATGTAGAAAGCTTCGATCTCTTTGGGGTCAAAGCCCTTTTGCACGGAAGTTTTAAGTTCCTGATAGGCTTCCACAAACAGGTCGCGCGAGGTTTTGTCGGGGAAAACGCCAAACTTGCTCATTCCCACGCCAACGACCGCAACACCACGTGCTAACTTTTTTGTCATCCGTTAATCCTCTGTTTCTTCCGTTTTTTGATAGATCACCGCGTCGGTAAGGTTTTCGGGGCGTTCCTTTTCATCAACGGCCACAAGATTCATCTTGAGCAGGTCTCCATCGATTTCAAATCTACCAACATACTTGCCAACCAAACCAAAAGTGTGTTCGGTCTGGTCTATGTCGATTTCGTCTCCCGCTGTTGACCAGGTCCCTGCAGAAGTGATACCCAAACTTTCATAAATCGCATCAAAAGTACCATCTTCCTTGAAAAGGAAAAACAGACCTGGATAAGGTTGACTTGCGGTTTGAATCCACTTTCCTAAAATTGGGTTGCTCATAGACATCTTTCTTGCTTATAAATAACGTTTGTCCGGCACAATACCCAGGCGGTGCGCTTCTTCACGGATCGATTCTCGGAAATCAGGATGAGCAATTTTGATCAGCGCTTCCATGCGGTTCTTGACCGAGAGGCCTTTGAGGCTGGCCACACCATATTCGGTGACGATCGTATCCACATCCTGGCTGGGGACGGTCACGCCAGAACCCGGGGCAAGGGTGGGGACGATGGTCGAGATGGTGCCGTTCTTGGCTGTCGAACGCAGAGCAATGATGCCCCGGCCGCCTTCGGACATCTGTGCACCGCGGTGGGTGTCGAGTTGACCGCCCGTGCCGCTGAACTGGCGCGCGCCGAGTGACTGCGAGCAAACCTGCCCGAGGATGTCCACCTGGATGGCGGTATTGACGCTGAACATCTTGTAGTTCTGAGCGATGACATAGGGGTTGTTGACGTATCGACCGCGCATGATGGCGACAGCCGGGTTGTGGTCCATATACTGATACATCTTTTTTGTGCCGATAGCGAAAGTGGCAACAGACTTACCGGGATGCAGGGTCTTGCGATTGTTCGTGACGATACCCATCTCAATCAGAGTATATACCCCGGGCACCAGCAGTTCACTATGGATGCCCAGATCTTTACGGGCACCCAAGAAGCCGGCGATCGCGCTGGGGATGCCACCAATGCCTAATTGCAAGGTGGAACCATCTTCGATCATTTCCGCAATGTACCCGCCGATCCGTTCTTCGAGTTTAGTGGGGATGTCGGCTGGGACTTCGATCAGGTCGCTAGTGTGTTCCACAAAGTAATCGACATCCGAGACGTGCACAATCGTGTCGCCTTCAGTCCATGGCAGGTTCTCGTTGATCTCGAGGATGACCGTTTCAGCAGCTTCCATCAGTTCGCGCTCAGCTACGACACCAAGCGAAAGTGAGAGATAGCCTTCTGCGTTGGGAGGCGTAGCTGTGCCAAACATGAAGTCGAGCCTGCCGCCATGACCCTTGAGTTTGTTGGTCGAGGCTTGGTGGAGATTGTTGGGAGTGTAAGAGACCCTGCCCTCGGGGTGCACATTGCGGTCCGGCGCGCCATAGAACCAGTTCTCATTGAAGAAATGCCCTTCCATCTCCGGTTTGAGGAAGATGTCGTAAGGGCGCATGGGAAGGCAGGTCCAGGTGGTGATATCAAACAAGCGCTCAGCCTGTCTGGCGAGTTCTTCGAGCAATCCAACAGGCTCTGACGCGGCAATACCTATACCGATCGTCTGACCTGATTGAACTTTCGCCACCGCTTCCTGGAGCGAAATCAGCTTGCTTCTGTATTCGTCATTCCCACGCATGCAAACCCTCTTTCGCTTTAGGGCATAATGAAGCAGGTTGCTGCCTGGTTGTAGCCAACGCCAGAACCGCAGAAAACCACCCGCATACCAGATTTGATGATGCCCGACTTCCATGCATCATCGAAGGCAATCGGCAGACAAGCCGAACCCATGTAACCCCATTTATCGGCGATAAAGTGCGCCTTTTCAACAGGCAATCCGAGGTCTTCCATCACGATCCTGATGCTGTTCTTGTTCACCTGGGTGAAGATGATGTGGTCGATCTCGCTGAGTTCAAAGCCACCGTTGGCTGCGCATTCGCGGACGCGTGCCGGCCAGCCCTGGTGATTGACCGCGGGCGGGAAGGGCGTAATCAGCTTGACCTTGGTGCGACCAGCTTCAACACTCTCAACGGTGGCGGGTTCGTACGTGCCGCCGGAGTAGATGCCCCAATTCTTGTGATAGGAGCCATCCGCCTTGATCGAGGTGGAAACATAGCCCGGTTTGTCGGAAACACCGATCACCGCTGCGCCAGCGCCATCACCATAGAAAAAGGCGGTCACATCGTGTTTGATATCGGCTAATTTGTGCATCATGTAGGCACCGATGATCAGGATGTACTTCATGTGCGGATTGACGGCGATCAGGCCAGCCGCCTGTGCCAGCGCGGTCGGGAAGGACGCGCAAGCGCAGCCGACATCGTAGGTGCCGGCGTTGACACAACCCAGTTTGTACTGCACCACCACCGAGGTGGCGGGGGTGATGTAGTCGGGGCTGTCTGTGCCCAGGATGAGCATGTCAATGTCTTCGGGTTTGAGTCCAGCTTCGGCGATGGCCAACTTGCCAGCTTCGACCGCCAGGTCGGAGGTCGCCCAATCATCGGGGGCATAAAAGCGGGTGGTGATGCCGCTGGAGGTTTCGAACTTGCCAACCACTTCAGCCAACTTGGGGTTGATCTCACCCATCCAACCAGCGAAGATTTCATTCGTGATTTCGTTCTCGGGGATATAGCGCCCGGAACTCAGTATTGTTGCGTAACGTGCCATTGCTTCCTTCCTATTAATCGATCAATTGTGACGGCTGCAAATTCAAGGCAGAATTACGTGCCAAGAACGATACCGCCATCAACGCTGATCACCGCGCCGTGGATATAGGAAGCCTCGCTGCTGGAGAGCCAGCAGTACACATCAGCGATCTCTTCGGGTTTGCCAAGACGTTTGAGGGGGGCTTGTTTGGCCATCCCAGCTAACACGTCCTCGGGCATCTTCAATACCATATCGGTCAGGATGAAACCAGGGGCGACCGCGTTGACGCGAATGCCGTACTTGCCGAGTTCGCGAGCCCAGGTCTTGGTCATGCCGATTACGGCGAATTTGGTAGCGGCGTAGTTGGTCTGGCCAAAGTTTCCATACAAACCGACCACGGAGGAAGCACTGACAATTGAGCCGCCACCCTGTTTGATCATGTAAGGGGCAACAGCCTGGGTGCAATTGAATACGCCCTTAAGGTTGACGGCGATCACGGCGTCAAAGGCGTCTTCGGCCATTTGTCCGGTCAGTTGACCTTCCTTAACCTTGACAAATTGCCCGTCACGGGTGATGCCGGCGTTGTTGATGAGCACGTCGATGCGGCCGTACTTGGCTGCGACATCGTCAATCCAAGCTTGCACTTCCTGTCGATTGGCGACGTTGACTTTGTAGAAACTGGCGTTGTTGCCCAGTTCTTGAACCAGGGCGTTTCCAGCTTCCTCATTGACGTCGCAGATAACAACCTTCGCGCCTTCAGAAGCGAATTTTTGGGCGGTTGCCTTGCCAATTCCAGCAGCCCCACCGGTAACAATAACTACTTTATCTTGAAATCGCATGTGTCTTCTCTCTTTCTATGAAATTGCAGTCTAAAACTGGGTATCAGATCCCTGATAACCTATTGTTACAGTGTTTATAGCAGATCTCGGTTACAAAGTGGTTACAAATTGGGAGATTCCAGAGTTGGCTTTTCGGTCTGAACCAGATTTAGTTTATGTAAATACTTTGTACTAAGTTAAGCTTGAATTCATAAACAAGGCACTTTATTATTGTTGATGACTAACTTTGATAATTACCTGCTAATAGAAAAAAATAGATGAAAAATCGTTTAGTAATGATCCTATCGCTAAGCCTGGTTTTTATCCTGGTGTTAGCGGCTTGCGGAAGTGCTCCTGTAGAAGCAGAACCGATCGTGGTTCAGCCCACTGCGGTCACACAGGCGAGCGATGAGCCCGCAACCCAACCTACTTTTGAAGCAACGGTGGTTCAACCAACGGAAGCACCCGTGACAACTGAAGCTCAAGCTGGTGTGACGTTGACTGACGCCGAAATGGAAGCGCTCTTGACGGAAAAGCTCAAGGGCAGCCCACACACCTTGGAATTCGTGCTCTCGCAGCAGAAAACTCGCGAGGAATGGGACAAAACCATTACCAGGATGATCGGTAACGGAGCCAAGATCAATGCGGAAGAGAAGCAATTATTGATTGACTGGCTGGTGAGTCGGTAAGAGAGCTTCGCGGTCTGCGCGCCGAAGGTTGGTCTGCCTACCTGCACCTGCCGCGAATTGGATGGGTAAAGAAGGTCGGCGGTGGAGCGATATTCGTTGAACACCTATGGATAGCCTGACGGAGCGCACCCCAACATCTGGCATGTCGCCTTTTATTCCTGGCCTTCCCAAGGGGGAGGTGGCTTTCGTCTTGAATCTGGTTTTGATTCGAGATGACACACGAGTGAGGGTGATTTTTAGACAATACCCCATTGACATCACAGCCACCAATGTTTGACAAGGCATATTTTTGTCGCCTGCTACACTGCTTTGCCAGACACAGACGTCAAGGGTAGAATTATCCCAACTCTGAACAACAAAGGCTGCCCATGATCTTCCTCGACAACAAAAACATCCACGACCCGCGTGTCAACCTGGCATTTGAAGAATACGCCATCCGCAACCTCGCTATGGACGATGAAATCCTGCTCTTCTATATTAACGAACCATCCATCATCATCGGCCGCAACCAGAATACGGTCGAAGAGATCAACGTCGATTATGTTGAAGAACACGAGATCATGGTTGTACGGCGGCTTTCGGGCGGTGGGGCGGTCTACCACGACCTGGGTAACCTGAATTTCTCCTTTATCGCCCCTAATTCGGTGGATAACTTTCACAACTTCAGAAAGTTCACCCAGCCGGTCATTGATGTATTGCAATCCATGGGCGTCAACGCGGAGCTCTCCGGCCGCAACGACATCCTTGTTGATGATCGTAAAATATCGGGTAACGCACAGTATGTGGCGGGACCGCGTATGGTCAGTCATGGCACTTTACTTTGGCAGACTGATCTGGGAAGGGTGGGGGATGCGCTCAAGCCCAAACAAGCCAAGATCGAGTCAAAGGGCATCAAGTCGGTACGCTCGCGCGTCGCAAACATCACCGAATACATGCCAAACGGGCATCCGGATATCCTCGAGTTTCGACAGGCAATTATCAATGGTGTGTTCCAAAACGGGAAAGTTCACGAGTATAAATTGAAGGATGCTGACTGGAACGGCGTAGCCAGGTTGGCGCAGGAGCGCTACCAAACCTGGGATTGGAACTACGGCAAGTCCCCCGCTTTTGGGTTAAAACGGGAAACCCGTTACCCGGGCGGGTGTATCGATGCGCTGCTGGATGTTGAAAAAGGTGTCCTGAAACACGTCAAGTTCTATGGCGATTTCTTTGGTCAACATGACATCAGTGAGCTTGAACAGGTCTTGGAGGGAGTTGATTATCGCCCAGAAGCACTTCTTGCACGCCTGCAAGAAGTCGAAGTTGGGAATTACTTCATTCACCTCACCCCTGAAGAGTTGACGGCGCTTCTCTATTAACAATTACCCGGCAGAATCTGTAGGCTTTTCTGAACTCACAAAAGGCGAATGCAGTTTATCCGCGGCCGCCTTTTTTGTTTCCTCCGAGCGCTTGTCATATCGGCGCGTCGTGTCTGCGCTGGCGTGTCCGGCGATGGATGACACCGTCAGCACGTCCACATTGGCGCTTAACAGGTCGGTAATGGAGGTCCGGCGAAGGTCGTGGGGCGTGAAGGCGTCCACGTTAGCCTCGAGCGCGCGTCGCTTCAGTAGACAATAAATTGCTTGCGGAGTCAGGCGCTGCAGGGTCACCTTGCCGCCTTTACGCACACGCGAGAAGAGTGGCCCTACCTTGCGTCCGCGCACTTCCAACCAGGCCAGGAGGGCTGAAAGCGCGTCCTGCGACAGGTAGACAATGCGTTTCTTGCTGCCTTTGCCCAGGATGCGCAGGCTGGCTTCAGCCAGCGACAGGTCCGCCAGGTTGAGGTCGACGATCTCCTGTCGGCGCAGCGCGGCAGCATAGAGGGTCGAAATGATGGCTGCATCGCGGATGCCGAGGCTGGGGTAGGGAGATGGACGAAGGCAGGCCGTCACCAGAGCTTCGAGTTCGGGCATCTTGAGTGCGCGTCCGCGCGGGATGGTTTGTGTGCGCAGTGATTTCACGCCTGATGCGCGGTAGAAATCGTTGTGGTCGTCGTATTGCCCGAGTCGGTAGGCTTCCTCGAGCACGCGCCGCAGGGCGACCAAATGTTTGTTTACACTGGACTTCGCGTAGCCAATATCGACCATGTGAAAAGCCAAGCCGGAAGTGTGCTCATAGCGCAGCAACTGCCAGGGGAACTTTAGCGCGTTCTCGACCTTTCCGTCGGAAAAGAGGAATGAGAGGTTGTTCAGCGCGGTAGCCTGTGTGCGCCTGCCGGAGGGCGAAAGCGCGTTCAGATATGCCTCAACGGGGGAGGGCAGCGGCAACTCCAGCGCAAGTTGTTCGGGAGTCAGTGTTTGCAGGGTGGATTTAGCTTTGGTTTGTTTGGGCATGGTCTCGCTCAGTTCTGAGAGTGGGCTATCGTCCTTTGACGGTCAAGGCGTATTCTCATAAATGATTATAAAGGAAATCAACGAAGGTAGGTGATCGACCACGTTGTCCATTGAGCCGAACCTGCTCAATTTTTTATCGAGGTACCGCAAGAGTCTCTCACGAAAAAGCACAAGAGTCTATCACGAAAAACAGCAAGAGTCTCTCACGAAGGTCGAATCTATGCTAAACTAAAGGCAGGAGATAAACATGGCAAAAGAATATTATCCGCGTATTCTTGACGATGTATTACAGGATTATCTAGATGGCTTTGGGGCAGTTCTGATCAAAGGCCCTAAGTGGTGCGGAAAGACGACTACTGCGCTACAAAAAGCTAAAAGTGTCTTACGACTACAGGATCCAGACCAATCCAAATCTTATCTACAGATGGCGCAGTTCATGCCTTCCAGGTTATTGGAAGGAGAGGTGCCACGTTTGATTGATGAATGGCAAATGGCTCCTGTTCTTTGGGATGCTGTTCGAGGTATCGTCGATCAAAGAGCGGAGAACGGACAATTCATTCTTACTGGTTCCACCGTCGTCGACGAGTCAACAATTATGCATTCAGGTACTGGCCGGATTGCTCAAATAGAGATGAACCCGATGAGTCTGTACGAGTCGAAAGAGTCAACCGGAGAAATCTCGCTGCAGTCTCTTTTTAGTGACCACAAATTTGAAGGCGCTTCAAGTAAACTATCAGTAGAAGAATTGGTATTTGCTCTTTGCAGAGGTGGATGGCCCGCGTCAATCGGAAAGAGTGAAAGAACCGCTCTTCTCCTTCCAAGGGCTTATGTGGATGCTCTGTGTAGTTCAGATGTAAGCAGAGTGGACGGTTCTGCAAAGGACCCTGCCCGAGTAAGAGGTTTGTTGCAATCCTATGCAAGGAACCTGTCTACTCTGGTAAACAATCGCACAATCTTAAGAGATGTGACAGCCAACGATATCAGCATGAATGAGGCAACCTTATATCGTTACTTATCTGCTCTGACAAGTTTATATGTCTTAAGAGATGTGCCTGCTTGGAATCCTGACATTCGATCCGCCACGGCGAAGCGATCGACAACAAAAAAAGGCATTGTAGACCCATCACTTGCTGTTGCCGCGTTATCTTTGACCCCAGCCGCCTTGCTTGACGATCTTAATACCCTTGGTTTCTACTTTGAAAGTTTGTGCATACGGGATCTCAGAATTTACTCCACTGAAATGGGAGGAGAGATTTCCTATTATCGCGATCGATATGGGTTGGAGTGTGACATCGTTCTGCACTTACGCGATGGCAATTATGCGTTGATTGAGGCAAAACTTGGCAGCAAGGAGATTGAGGAAAGCGCAGGTCATCTCAAAAGCCTACATGGATTAATCCATAAGAACAAGATGAAACAACCAAAATTCCTGATGATCCTCACTGCAGGGCAATTTGCTTATCGGCGGGAAGATGGCGTGTGTGTTGTGCCATTGGCTTGCTTGAAGCCCTAATGGGTTAAGTTCCCGGACTGGAGACAAGATTACTCGCAATTTGCCAATTAATCAATTACTAACTACCGGAGATGTGCTAAAACAGACCGGGCTGAGCAAGAAGGAACTGCAAGCCCTGGACGAGTTGGGCATCCTGCAGGCGGACTCACAGAAAGCGCGTGGCATTCGCCTGTATAACGAGCAAACCCTCATGCGCATTGCGCAATTTGCTTTTTACGAGGCGCTGGTAGTTCCCCTGGAAGTAACCCGCGAGATATTGGCCAACAGCGGGCTGCAGCGCCCAGATGCCGTGTTGGACGCGCAACTGATGCTGCTCTATACTAAACAGGACTTGCTGAACACGCGCTTGGTTTGCGTCGAAGCCTGCCAGGCGCTGGATCGTGTCGGCAAGCCGGTGCCCTGGGGCACACTGACGCGCCTGCAGCACAAATTACCTGGCCGAGACCTGAATTTTTGGGACCATTTTCAGCCAGACAGTACAGGCGAACAGCGCGCCTTTCGCTCTTTCGATCAGCTTTGGTCGCTTTACCAAACCTGGAAACACGTGCTAATTTCCGCTGCCATCTTTCAGCAGGCTGGGGTTCTGCCCGATGAACCTTTGGCGAGATCGGTGGGCTTGGAACGCCTCAATTGGCAGCGTGAGGTCGAAAGCGGTGGTTCTGATGTGGAAGAGATTTTTAATCGGCTTGAGACGACCGAACTCTGGCTTCAAAAGCCACCTTTTGGGAAAGTCTTCGATTGGCTCGCGGAGGCAGGAAAAGCCCTATGAAAAAAATCCTGATCGTCCCGGACTCGTTCAAAGGCTCGCTAAGCGCTGCGGAAGTCGCCGATATCATTGCCGAAGAAGCCCATTTGGCTTTCCCACAAGCCGAGGTGCTGAAAGTGCCTGTCGCCGATGGCGGTGAAGGGCTGGTGGACGTAGTCTTGAGCCTGATGGGGGGCAAGCGCCACACAATCAAGGTGCATGATCCGTTGATGCGCGAAATTTCTGCTGATTATGCCGAGCTGCCCAATGGCGCGGTTGTGATTGAAATGGCTGCCGCAGCGGGTTTACCCCTGCTCAGTGTGGGGGAGCGCGATGTGATGCGCGCCACAACCTTCGGCGTTGGCGAATTAATATTGGATGCCGCGAAAAAAGGATTCAACCCGATTATGGTCGGGCTGGGCGGCAGCGCAACCAACGACGCTGGGGTGGGGGCAGCCAGAGCCTTGGGATTGCAGTTTTGGGATGCAGATAATCAGCCCGTCCTCTACGCACATGACCTCGTAACAATCGAACGTATCACTGCCAGCGCTTCATTCTCTCAGAGTAGCCAGCTTCATCTGATCTTTCTGAGCGACGTACGTAATCCTCTGTGCGGTCCGCAAGGCGCCAGCTACATCTTCGGACCCCAGAAAGGCGCTACCCCCGAGCAGGTTGAGGCGCTGGACCGCGGATTGATGCACCTCGCCGGGGTTATCGAAAAGCAAACCAAGCGCGACTTGTGCTCTGAGCCCGGTATTGGTGCGGCGGGTGGGTTCGCGCTACCCTTTATGGGGTATTTCCAGTCTGAACTGCGCAGCGGCATCGAATTTGTGCTTGATTTGGGAAATTTTAATCAAAAATTGGCGGGAACCGACCTGGTAATTTCAGGAGAAGGCCGTACAGACGCACAAAGTGCCATGGGAAAGGCTATATCTGCCATCGCCAGGCGCTGCAAGGATGCAGGCGTGCCCTTGGTGTTACTCAGCGGCTCGGTAACGCCTGACGCGGAACCCCTGAGAGCACTTGGGGTAACCGAAATGATCACGATCACGCCTGAGGGCATGCCGCTCGAACAGGCCATGCAAGCAGCAGGAGATAACTTACGGTATGCCGCGCAAAGATTTTTTGTGGGAATCCTTGCAGGCAAGCTGAAGCGCTAAGTTCATTCTCCCTGGCAGTACGTTCCGTCTACATCAGGATAAACCTCAACAGTATAAATGCGTGTAGCCATTTAATAACATAGATAGCCAATGTTACAACCTCAGAACTACAGATAAGCGCATCCATTGGTTAGTTGCTGATCCAATGGATGCGACTCTTGGACTACCGCTCAGATGGCATCGCCATGTGGTTCATCGCCATCTCCGCGGCCATTTTGGATTACGTCAGCTCCGAGATCCGCAACAGATTTGTCTGAGCCTCTTTCAGTTGTTGTAAAGGGGTGTCAGGAAATCTATCGCTTCGTTTTTGTTCAAACATCCTATTGATAAACTGTAAACTGTGACGGATCTGACAGAACTCGCGCAGATAAATTTAACAGCGAGCTCTACAGCGCGTCTTGTCATGCAGAGTTTTAGTAAAATTGCCAGGAAGACACATACTATGACCCACTGATGCATTATTGCCTTGATGAGAAAAAGCCACATCTATTACTATCGAGAAGTAATATTCTCATAAATAATAAACATGAATGACTAATACCCAGTTAATCCAGATGAATTACCACAATCCTTACCCACCACAATAGAGCAATCATGGGTTGTATTCGGTGGGTCGGACCTGACAATCAGCGTCCCCTACCTGTTATAAGCATGCTCAATCGGTCCGACCTCACCCTACGGCGGCTCACCCTGCTTTTTTTTCTGATCATTGTGTGGTCTGGATGAGCCTTCACCACAGATCTCTTGCGGACTGTCAAAACAACAACAACAAAACCTCCCACCTGCGTCCAACATCCACATACTTACACGATTTTTTCCTTTCTATTTCTATTCATAAATTATTGCAATTACTTATCTAATATGATAATATAATGTAATGGAATATAATTCATTGCTTAATCTGGTTGGCGATGACCCGGTTTTCGAGTCCGCTATGCTGCTTTCCGGGGAGATCGATCCGAAAAATATCCGACTTCAACTTAGTCGTTGGGTTAACAGTGGACGCGTCTACCAATTACGGCGCGGGCTTTACGCCATCGCGCCTCCTTACCAAAAAACCATCCCCCACCCCTTTTTGGTTGCAAATCACCTGCAGCGCTCATCCTATGTGAGCCTGCAATCTGTGCTGGCTTTCTACGGTATGATCCCCGATACGGTGACTGTCATCACCAGTGTCGGCACTGGTCGCCCTGAGAAACTGGCAACCCCTTTGGGTACTTTTGAATACCGGCACGTTAAATCAACTTTGTTTTTCGGATACCAGGTGATTGACGTTGGAGGGCAGGAAATATTTGTAGCCACTCCCGGGAAAGCCTTGCTGGATCTGGTGTATCTAACACCGGACGGTGATTCCCCTGGCTTCTTGCAAGGTTTACGTTTACAGAATTTGGATCGAATCAATCTTGGCCAGTTGCAAAAAGATTCCATGACTTTTGACACTCCAAAAATGGACAGAGCTGCAAAGGTCATTTCACAAATGGCTTTTAGCGAAACAACAGAGTACGAGGACCTATGAAAGACTATCTGTCAAGCCTAGTGAAGAAAACTGCAACCCCGCTGGAAAGTCGGAATCTGGCCAGAGAATACCTTCAAGCCCGGATTTTGGGCTCGCTTCAGCGGTCTGGCGCGATGATTCCGTTGGCCTTTCATGGCGGCACAGCTCTTCGTTTTCTATTTTCTCATGGGCGTTTTTCCGAAGATCTGGATTTCGCGTTGGAGGGCAATCGGGAGAATTATGACTTTCGTGCTTACCTGGCTGCAATCCGCATTGAATTATCCCGGGAAGGTTACCAGGTTGAGTTGAAAGTCACCGACAACAAAACCGTACACAGTGCGTTTGTTCGCTTTCCGGGCTTGCTTTTTGAACTGAGTCTATCCCCCCAACCGAGCGAAACACTGTCAGTCAAAATAGAGGTGGATACCAACCCTCCTCAAGGGGCTGGGCTTGCCACGACGGTTGTGCGCAGGTTTGTTGTACTGCAGCTGCATCATCACGACAAAGCTTCCCTGCTATCAGGAAAATTGCATGCCATCCTACAACGCCCCTATACGAAAGGCCGTGATATTTATGACATGCTTTGGTATTTGAGTGATCCCACCTGGCCGCAACCTAACCTGGTCTTGCTCAATAATGCCTTGGCTCAGACCCACTGGGCAGGAGGCATCTTGACCGAAGGGAATTGGAAAGAACCAGTGAAGCAGCGTTTGGAGAAGTTAAATTGGGACGTCGTTATTCGAGACGTGAGCCCATTTATTGAACCAGGTTTTGACCTGAAACTCTTGACCTTGGAAAACATTGAAAAAGTGCTGAATAAGTATTAGAAACAAAATCAGGCGGAGGGATTCCCTCTGCCTGATTCAACATTCAATACGAAAAACACTTATGCACCGACCATCATGGCCGCCACGTCCTCTTCCACCGTAGAGATGGGTTTGAGGTCGTAGGCGTTGATGATTACGTTGGCTACATTAGGAGTCAGGAAGGCCGGTAGCGTGGGTCCAAGCCGGATCTTCTTAACGCCCAGTGAAAGCAGCGCCAACAGCACGATCACAGCCTTCTGTTCATACCAGGCAATATCAAAGGATAGCGGCAAGTCATTGACGCTGCAATTGAATGCCCCCGCCAGTGCCTGGGCAATCACCACCAGCGAGTACGAGTCGTTGCATTGTCCCGCGTCCAACACGCGCGGAATGCCGTTGATCTCACCCAACCCCAGCTTGTTGTAGCGGTACTTGGCACAGCCAGCGGTCAGAATGACCGTGTCCTTGGGCAGGTTGAGCGCCACCTGGGTGTAATAATCGCGTTCCTTGTGGCGTCCATCACAGCCTCCCATCACCACGAAGCGTTTGATGGCGCCGCTTTTGACCGCATCAATAATCTTGTCGGATACCGACAATACGGTGGCGTGTGCATAACCGATCGGGATGGTGCCGGTCTCTATTTCCTGCGGTTCGGGGCATTCTTTAGCCTTGGCAATAACCATACTGAAGTCCTTGTGTCTGCCCACCGGACGATCAGCGATATGGGGTGTACCCGGCCAACCGACCATACCGGTAGTGAAGATGCGATCGCGGTAAGCATCTTTGAGTGGGGTGATGCAGTTGGTAGTCATCAGGATGGCGCCATTGAAGGTGGCAAAGTCCTCGCCTTGCTTCCACCACGAGCCGCCGTAGTTGCCGACCAGGTGCTTGAATTTCTTCAGCGACGGGTAGGCGTTGGTAGGCAGCATTTCGCCGTGGGTATAAATGTTTACACCTGTACCTTCGGTCTGGATGAGCAGTTCTTCCAGGTCGGGGAGGTCGTGGCCGCTGACCAAAATGCCAGGACCGGGTCGCACGCCGAGATTGACCTGGGTGGGTTCGGGGTTGCCGAAGCGATCGGTGTTGGCTTTGTCGAGGAAAGCCATGGCCTTGACGCCGAATTCGCCGGTTTTGGTGAGCAGCGCGATCAACTCTTCGACACTCATGTTATTATGGGTAGTCGCTTCAAGAGCTTCCTGCATGAAGGCCAGGATCTCGGGCGCTTTACCGCCGACAACATAGGCATGGTCGGTATAAGCAGCCATGCCCTTTAGACCGATAATGATCAGCTGACGCAGCGAGCGCTTGTCGGGGTCTTCGCTTTCGTTGTCCATGATGCCGACCGTTTTGGCTTTGGCAAGCAGGGTTTCGATTTCGTAGTCTGCGGGATGCCAACCAGCCCAGTCGGGACCGGAGCCGGTGCATTCGCTGCCGTGCAGTTCATTGCAGCGTGCCTGGGCACGCACACGCAGGGCTTCGCGCAGTTCGATAGCCCTCTTGATCAACCGTACGAAGGCTTCCGGGTCAAAATTGGCATTGGTGATGGTAGCGAAGAGCGCCTGAGCGACGAACAGGTCGGTCTCTTCGTCCGAGACTCCCATGCCCCTGCCGCGTGTGCCCCAGAAGGAGATACCCTTGAGCAAGTGGACCAGCAGGTCCTGCAAGCCTGCCACATCGGCGGTCTTGCCGCACATGCCCTTGCGCATGCAACCAGTGTTCTTCATCGTTTCCTGGCATTGATAACAAAACATTTCCATATCTATTCCTCCAGTAGGTTTAGTGCGATCAAATCTGTTTACAGACCCAATTATTTCTTCCATGTGTAAAACCAGCTAACGCAGGTAATTATTATAATTTACTATAATAAATTCGAAAAGACGAGATAATAATTATCTTCGCAGCAGCACGACAGTGTGAATTAACGACTACTGACAATACCCGTCCATTACATGGCGGGCACAGGCTTCAAACAGGGGGTTGGCCCGCAAAAGAGGCGTGCATATTCGGCACTACGGAAAGGACGACCCCCGTGGTTGCCAACCGATCTTAGCCTTATTAATTTTGCCTACCAGTTATGAGCTGTCTTACCGCCCCACCCCAACCACATCAAAGCCCAGCTTCTTCAACTCGACGCGATCGAGGAAGTTGCGTCCGTCGATCACTACCACCGGCGCGATCTTGGACCAATCCAAAGTGCGATAGACTGGCCACTCGGTGACCAAAACGATTGCGTCGGCCTCGTCAAGGGCGTCCTCAACCTCCTGGCAATAGGTCACGCCCAAATCCGGGTACTGTCTTCTGGCGTTGTCGAGCGCAATAGGGTCATGCGCGCGTACGATGGCGCCCCTTTGAATGAGCAGGCGGGCGATGTCGAGCGAAGGGGCATCGCGCAGGTCATCGGTTTCAGGCTTGAAACTGAAGCCGAGCAGTGCCACCCGGCGGCCTTTGAGTATTTTTAACTGCTCCTGGAGGGCGTCGACCACCCAGGTGCGTTGGTTATAGTTGACGTCGCGGGCAGCCTGTACGATGACCATTTCCAGTTGATATTCATGTGCGGTGGCCACCAGCGCGGCGGTGTCCTTACCAAAACACGAGCCTCCCCAGCCGATGCCGGGGTTCAAAAAGCGCGGTCCGATACGGTTATCGAGGCCAATGCCTTTGGCAATCACGTTGGCATCCGCGCCAACCTTCTGGGCAAGCCGGGCGATTTCATTAATATAGGAGATCTTGAGTGCCAGAAAAGCATTGGCAGCATATTTAATTACTTCCGCAGAGGTCAAGTCGCAAGCCAAAAGCGGTACCTCTTCCAATCCTTCGGGTCGCGGCAGACACTCCGGTGCAGGAAAGTCCTGACGCAGGATGGGGCCAAACAGCTCTTTGAGCACTTCCAAGCCGTGATCGTCCTCGCTGCCGATCACCACCCGGTCCGGGTAGAGTGAGTCATTCAGGGCGGCACCCTGTTTTAGAAATTCGGGGTTCGAAACCACCGCGAACAGGCCATTGGGCTTCTTTTTGTGGGTTTTCTCGCAATGATTCCTAAGGATGGCTCCCACCCAGTTGCCGGAGCCAATCGGCACAGTGGATTTGTTGACCACCACGGTAAATTTGTCGGAAAGTTGCTCAGCGATGGATTCCGCAGCCTGGCGAACGTACTCCAGGTTGGCTGAGCCATCTGGCAGCGCAGGAGTGCCGACAGCGATGAAGATCACATCACTCTCGCCAATACCAGCGTCATCATAATTATCAGTAAAACGGATATTGTTTTTAGCCAGAGCAAACATCTCTTCAAGGTGGGGTTCGTAGAATGGCGCGATGCCCGCCTGAAGCAGTTTGATCTTCTCGGCGTTGACGTCAACGCAGGTGACCTCGTTACCCAGGTAAGCCAAGGTGACGCCGGTGTTCAGTCCAACATATCCAGTGCCAATGATGAGTACGCGCATTAATCCGGCCTTTCAAGTACCCCTTGAGAGGGTTGATGGGCTAATTCTACCTTGAAACAAGGAGATGTGAACAGTAACAGGACTGCCGCACGGTTGTGAATGATCATCAGCTATAGCGATGCCTTAACAAAACTATGGTTTCCTTGTCTTCTGATCGCTGACATCATAGCCAATGTAAACCTCCACCTATAAATAGCGATTACTCGCCATAATAGCAAATGTCACTACAAACGCGGACACTAATCCTTGATAGGTCAGAATTTAGTGGAGCAATTCAGTATGGTCAATCAGCTTGCCATCAATGAACGCTTGGGCGGCTTCTTCGATGTCCTGTAGATTTGTCACAACAGGCTTGATATTAAGACGCCGCATGCTATCATACGCGCCCATACCCATGCCCCCACAGAGCAACGCCTTACAATCCGAAATAGCTTCTGCCATGTTCATATGTTTGTCGTGTGAAGAAGCATCCAAACCATGACCAGCGCCGTGAGCTTCAGTTTCGTGATCCTGGTTATGAAATTGGTTATGGCCCATCTTACTGCGCATCTCCCTGCTGACAATTTTGCCTTCTTCAATGGTCATGACCAGATAATAAGGCGCACGACCGAAATGTTGACTGATCGTCTTGCCATCTTCTGTGATTGCTGCAATTTTCATGTTTATTTCCTTCTTCATTGTTTGTATCGCAAAGTGCCTTCCACCCACGGCTTCCCTTGTGTCAGATGGGTAGAATATGAGTAAAATCTGCGCTTGATCTGTGCCAGCGTTTTCCCAACAATGGGGTAAGTGGGCTTGAAACAGTAAACTATCTCCAGCATTGAGCAGGTATTCTGTCTCTTCGATCTGATATCGGATAGTTCCACTTAGGCAGTAAACAAATTCGCAACCTGTGTGAACGATCACAGATTCTCCACTGCCCATGCCCGATTTTAATGTGACAACAAAAGGTTGAACCACGCTGCCAACCAGATTTTTTCCCAGATTTTGAATTAGCATAGATCCGAATTGCTCCAGTGGACGCTGTTGCGTTGGCGTGAAGACAACCCGTTTCTCAGCCTGATCTGATTCAAAAAAGGTCGAGACAGAAATATCCAATGCCTGGGCTAATTGATGCAAGGTGCCAACGGAGGGAGAGGTCCTGCCATTCTCAATCAAACTGAGTGTGTTGATGTTTAGGCCGGAAAGCTCTGCCAACCCGCGCAGTGACAGCCCGCGTTGAGCTCGCAATTCACGAAGCTTCAAGCCCAATACAATTTCCGGCTGCCTCACAGGAATTGGTCCCGCACCTGGCATTTCTGGATCTTTATCCATGACCCAAAACCCGATTACTTTCGGGAAAGTAAGAGTGATTCCAGGTCTTCATCCAGAGATTGCAGGTCCTCTTCATGTTCCACTTCGTCAGCCAGAATGCCCAGAATGGTGTTGTAAGTAACCGGATCAACATCTTTGGTGATGTTAAGAAGTTTTTGGTACACCCCAATAGCGCACTGTTCACCCTTGATGTTCTGAGCCAGGATTTCTTTAACAAATGGGTCAGAAGGTGCGTCATAGCCGCAATTAGTTTCGGTGAACCACTTCTCGGGGCTAAGCAGTGGGGTTCCACCTAATTGGATAATTCTCATTGCCAACAGATCGGCATGGCCTAATTCTTCAGTCGCGTGAATCAATAGTTCTGAAGCGACCGCGTCTTTCATTGGACCCTTCACGACCTTTGCACCCAGCCAATACTGATAATAAGCCAACCACTCATCCGCGAGCGCGTGATTAAGCAATCCAACCAATTCATCTACGTCCATCCCTACAATCTGTCGTCCTTTAGTACCCATAAGAAACTCCTCTCTTGAAATTTTATCAAATCAATATTGCGTCGTGTTTTCTTACCAGCAAAATTTTCTAATGACGATCCTTAATTGTCCCAATATTATAGTACGTTTCTGCTTGTTGGCAAGAATTACGTACCAATATATTCACATTGATTTATTATTTTGTATTTCCACGATCGATTGTCTATCATGGCTTTAGCATGTTATCGTAGTACGGGCGAAATTGTGCAGCTGCAAAGCGTCCCGCATGCACCCATTGGGTGTTCTCTGTGGGACCTTCCTCGCCTATTTCAGGACGGTTTGAAAGCCATCTCCAGAAGGATTGCGTTTTTAATATGTTGGGTTGCGTTCCAACAAACTAATTGCTCATCAGTATTCGCGGTCGCTCCACCCC
>JBASOE010000027.1:0-4993 GCA_049657925.1 Anaerolineaceae bacterium | reverse complement strand
AACCAGGTGGTGTATGACCAATTCTTTGAGCATTGTGCAACCTCTCTATGGGATCATCAGCGTAAAATTATCGAAACCGACAGCTAAGTTAGGGGTGTCATAGGTGCCCGCAATCAAACCGATCGTTCCAGGTGTGAAGTCGGGGTCAACATATTCGGCAAGTTTGTAGCCATTGACACCCAATACTAATCCTTCCGCACTGCAAGCTCCTTCAATCGTCAGCACACCCCCTTGCAACAGCAAATCAGATTTTGTCCACTCGACCAAAGAAACATATTCATTATCCACATATTTCCAGATGGAGTAATAACCATCCTCCGAGACGTCCAAAACGGTGAAGTTATCATCATCCTGAATGCCGCACATCAGACCAAAATCGCCATCGCCGACTGACGTGAAAACTTGCGCGTCAACCCGCATGTAGACCGAGGGATAGTTGTAGTCCAGGGTGCTCCAATACATGTAAGAGGTTTTATTAATATGGATCGCGTAATAGCCATCCTCATAACCAACGCTGCCCTCAGCCGAACTTTGGCTTGCCCAGCCTGACTCAGGATCCTCAAAATTATCTTCAAACACGACTGTGCCTTTGTTGTCAGCGACTGGTTCCTCTGCGATGCTGCCTGAAGTGATATTAACCTGCCCCAAACGGGCAGCTTCGATGATGGGCAGCGCCAGGGCGACGGGTCTTATGGCATTGATAAAACCACCGGTGGGAACACAAGTGTCATTATCATCGACATGACCATCCCGGTTGGTGTCAGCCAGGGCACGGCAATCTACAATGTTGGTGTTAATGTCACCTGAACCCACCTGGGTAGGCACCCCAATCAGTTCACCCTTTTCGTTAACGGCCAGACCGCCCGAGTTACCGCCGGCAATTGTGGCGTTGGTCTTGATGTACGCGCGGTTGCCATAACCTTCTTCAGCCGTGAAACCGCTGACCTCACCGCGCGTAAGGGTGATGGTTTCACCGCCGATGCCTGGGTAGCCCAGAATGGTGATCGAATCTCCCAAACTCAGAGATTCCGAGTCACCCAACCCGACGAAAGGTAAGTTCATTGTGTTGTACTCAATGGGATTGCCCTGCATATCTGTGCGCGGTTTGATCAACGCGAGGTCAAGCGCTTCATCCACCTGCACAATGCTAGCGTAGTAAGTATCGATTGGTGGCGAGTCGTCCTGTAATGTTAATGAAATAATCAGGTCCTCGACAGTGTAAAAACGATCCGAAAGCACGACATGCGCATTGGTCAGGGTGAGACCATCAGCACTGATCAAGGAACCCGAACCAGTCCAGCCAATTTGTAATTCGCCATCGATTCGAACGACCGCTTTGATCTGTACTACAGCCTGGTAAGGTATCGGTCCAAGTCCTGGGGGTTCAGAAGACACTGATAGCCCAGGCTCCCACCCACTCGGGTTAACCCCGACGACATCTCCCTGCACGGTGAACTGATAACCACCAACCTCGCTGGTCACCTGGCCGATGCCATCCAAAGCACCGGCAGCCTCCGCTTTGAAACTAAGTTTCACCTCGCCAGTACTGTCTTTTGGCACAGTCATGCCCACTTTAATGACCCCTTCATTGGTAGCGGTAGAAGTCAGAACAAGCGCTGGAACAGAGCCTGCAAAGGTTGTTATTCCCATCAAAGAAGCTGGCAGGCGGATTTCCTCAATCACCGCGTCATTGGTACCTACGTTCTTCAGTTGCAAGGTCATAGTGAATTCACTGCCGATGGGGATGTCAACAGTGGGCAATTGCGCGCGTACTTCAAGCTTGCTGTTCGAAACTGGTGTCGGAGTAGTAGTGGTGCAAGCCATGGCGACCAGTGATAATGCCAGTAAGACTACAAGCAGTCGTGAAATGGGATTTTTTCGTTTCATTGCAACCTACCAGATTGAACGATGGATTTCTCTAATTATAACTGAGGCAATAGTAAAACATCCGCCGCAAGTCCAGCAGGATTATTCAATGTTACTGGTCAGTAATTAATGCTTAATGGTTGGGTCGATTGGCCAACCCTGGCTCGTTGGGTCCGTCAGATACCAATCGGTCACATCCACATTCTGCACTTCCTGACCCTGCGTTACCGTTACGTCAATCAAACCATGGTCTGTACAAGCCTCCAGCAACCCACAGGGCACAGCCTGGGTATAAGCGGCACGAAGTGTGTCCGAAGGATTTTCAATCAAATAAGCCAGCACGTGGTATGTTCCGACAGGCAGATCGTTGAATCGATAGTAGGTCTGGTTTAAGACCGTATTTTGCCAGTAATACTCACCCGTCAAAACGTTAAAGGCAATTACCCTCAAAGGCGGGATGAAATCGCTCGGGTAAGACAACCGGCCGGTGATTCCTCCGATGGGTTGGGGTGTATTGGTGCTGGTCGCAACGGGCTGAGTAGGAGTCCATGTCGCGGTGAGGATTGGCTCCGGGGTCGGGCAGACTGGGCATGCAGTGTAAGTTGCTGTGGGCTGGTTGGCAATTGCTGCCAAAGTCGATGCCGTACCTGCTTGTTCTACCGCGTTAATCGTAGCTTCGATGCTCATCGCGGCAATCGTTGCTGGATAATCTACCGAAGGTGCGCTTGGTGATGACACACAAGCGCTGAGCATAAAAGTCGACAATATCACGACTGTCATCCAGTTCTTTTTCATAGCGACCTCTCTCTCTTGAATAGCTTGATTATAACTGTGACCACATCGGTCAAGTAATCCATCAACTTAAGACTTGTAGAGGGAATGAATCAAGTATTGATACCTGCACAAACAATTGACACGACTTTTTAATTCGCTTATGCTTAAGAATTATGGAAGACTTCCTGCCCTTCACCCCTGTTGTACTGACCATCACCGCGCTTTCAAATTACCTGCGCGAAGTGCTTGAGTCGGATGAAATTCTGCAGGATGTGTGGATCAAAGGTGAAATCTCGAATTTTTCCCGTTATCGGTCGGGTCACCTTTACTTTACGTTAAAAGACAACGACTCCCAGATAAAAGCGGTAATGTGGAAGCAAAGCGCTATGCGCCTGCGCTTTGACCCCCAGGATGGTCAGGCTGTGGAAGCCCATGGCGCGATAAGCTTCTATGCGACAAGCGGACAGGTACAACTTTATATTGATACGATGCGACCTGCCGGTGAAGGCAAACTCTTCCAGGAATTTCTACGCCTTAAAGCACGTCTGGAAGGTGAAGGATTGTTCGACGAAGCCCGCAAAAGATCTCTGCCGTCTTTCCCCAAACATATCGGTGTGGTCACCTCCCCAAGCGGCGCAGCTGTGCAGGATATTCTCAACACCCTTGGCAGGCGTCTGCTGACCCTGCGTGTTACCCTCGCCCCTACCGCGGTGCAAGGTGCGGAAGCACCCGCTGGGATCGTAAAAGCGCTCAAGCAGCTAAACCAGATCGCTGATCTTGATCTGATCATCGTAGCTCGTGGGGGAGGTTCGATCGAGGATCTGTGGGCTTTCAATGACGAAAACGTGGCGCGTGCCATCGCCACCTCACGTCTTCCAGTCATCTCCGGGGTGGGTCATGAAACCGACTTCACCATCGCTGATTTTGTCGCCGATCTACGCGCGCCAACCCCTACCGCCGCCGCTGAACTGGCTACTCCGATCACTAAAATCGATCTGCTTGCCAACCTGCAGACAACAACTCAAAACCTTGACACGCTGCTCGAAGCAAAAGTGCGCACACTGGACTCAGATCTGCGCATGGCAACTCTGGAACTCAAGCGTAATTCGCCGCTGCAACGTGTTAATAACAATACTCAGCGCCATGACGATCTACGGGAACGCCTCGATCGTTCGATCACAGCTCAGCTCAAGGCGCGAAATCTGGCAACCGTCGCGCTTCTCGCCCGATTGGAAACACTCAGCCCGATTGCGGTGCTCTCCAGGGGATTTGCCATCGTGAGTAACATTCAAGACGGTAAGATAATCTCCAAAACAACTCAGACCACCGTCGGACAACCCATCCTGATCCAATTCCAGGATGGTAAAACATCCGCTACCGTTTCAAAACCCACAGGAGGCACACATGCCAACGAATGACACCCCAAATTTCGAAATTGCCTTTGCTCAGTTGCAACAGGTCATTGAAAAACTCGAAAACAGTGAATTGCCACTGGATGAAGCCATGCGCTTGTATGAAGAAGGCAAACACCTCTCAGCTACCTGCGCCAGCATTCTGGAGAGTGCCCAGCTCCGCCTCACCCAACTGAGCGAAGCCAGTTCGAATAAGGAAGCACCAGACGCCGATGACGAACTCAATTTTTGATATCCTGCGCAACCCAGCAGCAATAGCGGGATTACTGGCCTGGTTTTTAGCTCAGGGACTCAAGCCGCTGTTCAACTATTTCAGCGCCCATAAATGGGATTGGATGCTGATTATCAGCCCGGGAGGTATGCCTTCTTCGCATTCGGCTTTGATGACAGCCGTCACGATCTCGATTGGGATGACAGTGGGTTGGGGGACACCTTTATTCGCACTCTCGCTGGCGATCTCAGGTGTGGTTGTCTACGATGCCATGGGCGTCCGCCGCCAGGCTGGTATTCAGGCAAAAAGAATCAATAAATTAGTTGAGGAAGTCTTCAACAAAACCGCCAGCACTGAATATGTAATCGAGAACCTCAGGGAAATTATCGGTCATTCCCCGGCCGAGGCCGTAGGGGGTGTGGCGTTTGGCATGACGATAGCTTTGATTGTCTGCCAGCTCATGACCGGCATCCCTTTTGGGTAATTTAACTTATGGTTAGTTTGAATTTTTGTAGGGGTAGCCCCCGTGGTTACCCCGGGCAGACACAGGGGTCTGCCCCTACCGGTAATAACAGCATCCCGTTTGGGATATTTATCCTATGGTTAGTTTGAATTTTTGTAGGGGTACCCCCCGTGGTTACCCCGGGCATACACAGGGGTCTGCCCCTACCGGTAATAACAGCATCCCGTTTGGGAGATTTATCGTATGGTTAGTTTGAATTTTTGTAGG
>JBASOE010000026.1:0-45553 GCA_049657925.1 Anaerolineaceae bacterium | reverse complement strand
CCGGAGTCCTTGAGCTGAGCGACGATCTTGCGCACGTCCCCCACCCTATCCTTGCGGCAGATCAACAAGGCGTCATCGCTATCGATGATGGCCAAATCTTCAAGACCAATCACAGCGATCAGGCGTTTGCCGCCCACCACCATCAGGTCGCGTGAGTCCAACAGCAGGGTATCGCCGCGTACTGCATTGCCGGCCTGGTCCTGGTCAAAGAGTGTTTTCATGCTGTTCCAATTGCCGATATCCAGCCATGCCATGTCGACCGGGATGACAGCTACTTTACGCGCCATTTCCATGACACCATAATCGATCGATTGTTTGGAAATGGATGGCCAAACTTCTGCCAGCACGCGTTCGTACTCCGCCCTCGCGGCTGCCTCAGGGTCTGTAATGGTCACTTCGGGATGCACCTGGCTGGCTTTGAAGGAAGCTCCGAGGGCAGCACCGATGCGCAGTAAAGCTTCGTAGAGGGCGGGCATTTGATGGCGGAATTCCTGCATGATGGCGGAGACTTTCCACATGAACATGCCGCTATTCCAGGTGTAATTGCCCTGCTCGAGCATGTCCTCGGCGCGTTCCTGTTGGGGTTTTTCAATGAAGCGTTCAGTGCGGAAGACTCTGAAGCCGTCCACGCTGGCCAGTTCCTGCCCTTGTTCGATGTAACCGAACTGAGTGGAGGGCTCGGTCGGGGTGATGCCAAGGGTCACCAGGTAATCATCTTTGGCGACTTCAAGCGCAGCTGAGATGGAGCGACGGAAGGTCTCTGTGTCGCCAATGTGATGGTCCGCGGTCAGTACTGCCATGCAGGCTTCAGGGTCACGGGCGGCCAGATGTATAGCGGCTAAGCCGATGGCGGGGGCGGTGTTGCGGCCCTCGGGTTCGATCACGAAATTGTCGGCCGGGATCTCAGGTACTTGCTGGGAAAGTACTAAGGCATGGTCGCGCCCAGCCACAACGATAATCTGTTCAGGGGTGAAGAGAGGTGCCAGGCGGGCTACCGCAATTTGGAACATGGATTGGTCGCTATAAAAACGCAGAGCGGTTTTGGGGAGACGTTCGCGGGAAAGCGGCCAAAGCCGGGTGCCGGCTCCGCCGGCCAGGATCACTGCATAGTTCATCGGTTCCTCCGAAGGTAATAGTAAGGTGATTATAACCGTAGTGAAAGAAGCCTGGATTTTAAGCAGCCATTATCCGTATATGGTGTAGTGGTGGGTAGCCGTCCATGGTTTGGTGGCCACAGGTTTCCGCGCCTGATTAGACGATAAAGATTGGCAAGAAAACCAGAGTACAGTTTAGAGATGACCGGTAGGGACTGGCCTCCGTCCGTGCTTGGGTTTTGGGGCGACTTGAAATTCTTCTTGTACGTGTGACAAAACAACCCGAAAAAGCTGCTTCACTGTTTGTGTACTCGACATCCCGCAGGAATAATGAGGATCTTGATATCAAGATAGATCAAAAGTTTTTTTGTGGGTGGTCACCATGGTTTTCGGCAAGGCGAATGATCGATTATAGTGATGTTGGGTTGACCAAATCCATGTAGGGTGGGTCGACCTGGACGGACATTTCCAAGAATCTCTCATCAGTTATGGACAGGTCCGACCCACCGCACAGATCAATTTCATGGCCCCGTGATTCAAATTTGACGATGCAGTGTGATGGTGGGTTGAACCCGTAGATTCCGTGGTGGGTTTAGGTCTTGAGTGGTTCAACACCACCCTACAAGGATACCGTTGTGGTACCGCAAAAAATATCATAGGACTTATTACTGATTTGGTGGGTTCACCTGTCCGCCAACCCGTGTGAGGGGGTTCACAGTGTGTCCAGGTGAACCCACCCTACGGAGTCAGACCACCCTATGGTTAACAATCAAAACCATATAGGCGTTTTCGCATGGCGGAGTGCACATGTAGGGCGGAATCCGCTTCCGTTGCGGACTCCGCCGGTTTTGCCGTTGGTTTGGAATGGCGGAGTGCCCAAAAGAGGGGCATTCCGCCCTACGGTTAACAATCAAAACCATATAGGCGTTTTCGCATAGTTGGACCCATGTAGGGCGAAATCCACTTCCGTTGCGGACTCCGCCGGTTTCTCCGTTGATTTGACACTCCGCCCTACGGTTAACAATCAAAACCATATAGGCGTTTTCGCATAGTTGGACCCATGTAGGGCGAAATCCGCTTCCGTTGCGGACTCCGCCGGTTTCTCCGTTGATTTGACACTCCACCGGTTTCGCGTTACCGATTTCGAACGGCGGAGTGCCCAAAAGAGGGGCATTCCGCCCTACGGTTAACAATAAAACCATATAGGCGTTTTCGCATGGTTGGACCCATGTAGGGCGAAATCCGATTTCGAACGGCGGAGTGCCCAAAAGAATGGCATTTCGCCCTACAAAGATACATTGTAGTAAGCAGGTGTGCCAAAAGCGGCAATGATCTCACCATAATAAACCCGGTGGTAGTCGTGGATTGGGTAATGCTTCCCGATGCTTGGGTCCAGGAAATTTTCGGGAGTGAAATTGTGGAAATATATTTTTTTGCACTCAAGTGAGAGTTCTGCCTGGGCAAAGGTGGGCGACCCGACGTGCTGAGAAGCTATGGCGGTCAAATTTGTTTTAGAAAGTTTATTCCCATCACGCCCGGAGACACTGCCGAGATGCAGTAGATCCCTGGCATATTCCTGGGGAAAAGCGGTTACGGTAAAGTCGGGATACTTCTCCATAAAGAGGTAAGTATGGCGAGTGGGTCGAACTGCAACGAGCATAAAAGGACGATTCCACATGGTACCGATCGAACCCCAACCGATGGTCATACAGTTAAAGTCGCCGTTCTTGAAATCACCTGCGGTAAGCAGTAGAGTTTGGCGTAGTATCAACTGGTGGGGTTGAACCGTAAGATCCAGCGGGTTGATTTCTTGAAGTTTCATGTTTTCCCTTCTCGTACTCAGATGCATCATTTTCCCCTGAATTGTAACCAATTTTGAATAGGGATGCCTGATGTATAATCTCAGCTTATGACCATGGAAACTCTTAATAAGCCCAATAAACAGAATTGGAACGTGCTCATCCGTTGGCTCGGCACACTGCTGTCCATCGGTATTATGGTCTGGTTGCTCTATCAAACAGGCTGGCAAGAAGTTTGGGAACAAGCCCGACAGATTGCCTGGTGGCGCCTGGCAGCATGCGTAGTGCTGGTATTTATCTCAAGACTGGCAACCTGGGGCCGCTGGCACACGCTCATGCAAGTACAAGACGTCAAGGTCAAGTGGCAGGACAGCCTCCGGTTGACTTTTGCCGGACTGTTTGCGTCAAACGTTTTGCCGACAACCATCGGTGGGGATGTTGCAAGGTTGGCCGGTGCAGTTCGGATTGGTGTGGAGCCAGCATTGGCAGCAGCCTCTTTGATGGCTGATCGATTGGTAAGCATGGCAGGGATGACATTAATGCTGCCGTTCGCCATTCCAGTTTTGCTTGATCATTTAGGCACCACAAAAATTACCGAAGGTTTTGTTTTAGCCATGGCGCTAATCCCCGATCAGGGCATTTGGGGGAAGCTGAAGAGAGGAATTGCCAAAGTATTCAATAGCTTTCAATTCTGGCTGAAGCATCCTCTTATCCTGTTGAAGGCACTCGGTTTCACTTTTATTCATATGGCCTGCACTTATGCTATCGTCAAGCTACTCATAGAAGGCATGGGAGAAACGATTCCCTTGAACCTGATTGCCGGCATTTGGAGTTTGACTTACTTTATTGGCCTGCTCCCTGTTTCAATTAACGGATTGGGTTTGCAGGAAGTAACCATCACCAATTTATTTGCTGTTCTGGGAGGGTTGCAAACCTCGACCACATTAAGCCTGGCGGTTATTTTAAGAGTACTCTGGATGATTGGCAGCTTGCCTGGTGTTTTCTTCTTATCAAGTGTCATTGCAGGCAAACATGTGGAGTTGGAGGAGCCAATAATTGACGACATCAAACTTTAAGTCGTTTCTGCGTTTCTTCCTGTTGCTCATCTGGGGAGTGTGCGTCTGGTATGTGTTGGATCAGATTCATGCACGAGGAATTTGGTTTTTTCTTGTGATGGCACTTGGAGTTTTCTCGTTCCTGGATTTTCTATGGCTTTTCAAGACTAAAGAAATTAAGCTGCCTGATCCCTCGACAACTAAGACTCCCACAGTGATATGGGTCGGTTTAAGCGCTTTCGGGTTGGTAGTTTTATTCTTGAGCTTCCAATGGAGGGTGCAGATATTCAATAATGCGGTGGGGCGACTTTTGGCGGCCTTGCTTTTTGCGGGTGCAGGTGCTGTTGTATTGAGACAGAAGGGATCTGGAAAGTCTGTATTCCTCGACTTTGCCGCGTTGTTGTTAGGTTATGGGATCGTTTATAGGGTGGTGGGGTTTCTGCCGGAGATCCAAACCGGAGCTTTTGCCCTGGGTTGGTCGGAAGGGAGTCGATTCTACAATGCCTCCACCTTTGTGTCGGAAGAGCTCTATGGTCAGAAACTGCCCCTTCCGGTCCTGCATCCCAGCCGCTACCTGATGCAGGCGTTGCCGTTTTTTGTGGGCGTCCGCGACATACTTGCTCATCGGGTCTGGCAGGTGGTTTTGTGGTTGGGAGTCACTTTGTGGGGCAGCTGGTTGGTGGCAAAAAGGTTTCACCAAGGATTGAAAATTCCCTTATGGCAGATTGTGGCGTTCTGTGTGTTATTTTTCTTCCAAGGCGCGGTGTACTATCACCTCATGTTTGTTGTCATTCTTGTGTTGATTGGCTATAAGCGTGACAAGCCATTTCAAACACTTGTATTTGTTGTACTTGCTTCGATTTGGGCTGGAATCAGTCGGATTAATTGGCTCCCGGTACCGGGTTTATTGGCAATGACACTGTACCTGATCGATCAACCGATTACACCAAAGCGGTGGATGAAATATCTGGTGTGGCCAGCAGTATGGACGTTCATCAGCCTGGCGGTTGGTTTGGCTTCAAAGCAACTCTACATTCAAATTTCTGGAGAAAACCCAGCCTTGTTTGACTCGGCATTTTCGTCGCCCTTGCTTTGGTATCGATTGTGGCCTAATGCCACTTTCTTTTTGGGAATTCTGCCAGCGATTGCCTTGGTATGCGTGCCTTTGACAGCGCTGGTCATCGGAGAATTCAGATCAGGGCTTGGAAGGCGTGTTTTCTGGCTGAGATGGTTGCTGCTAATAGGCATCCTGGCTGCATTTTTCGTTGGCGGGGTATTGGTCAGCCTCAAAATTGGCGGTGGGGGAGATCTTCATAATCTGGATGCATTCCTGGTATTTTTCCTGTTAGTATGCCTGAGCATACTGGCGGGAAAAGTCACACCTGATGTGGAGATTACACAGGAAAGTCATTCGTTTGAATGGCGGCCACTATGGCTGATGCTGGCTTTGGTCATTCCCATATTCTTTAATCTCATCAATATTGGTGGACGTCAAATGCCGAGTGGTCGAAACGATCAAGCCGATCTTGCCACACTGAACCAGGCTGTTGCATTAGTTTCTGGTGAGCCTGGTGATGTACTTTTTATCGCGGAACGTCAACTTCTGACCTTTGAAAGTGTTGATTACAACAAAGTAGTTGTGCCTTACGAAAAAGTGTTTCTCATGGAAATGGCGATGGGTGAGAATCGTGAATTTCTGAGAGAATTTTATCGGACACTGGAATCACACACGTACAGCATGATTGTGACGGATTCAATCAACGAGGATCTGCAAGGGCGGGATCGATCGTTCTCAGATGAAAACAACATGTGGGTGCAGCTGGTACTTGAGCCAATGCTGCAATATTATGAACCAGCTGTCCGTTTACAGGATGGGAATGTCAATCTGTTGATCCCAAGAGGAAATTCAGTTTTGCTGGAGCAACTAAAGACCCTGGGTAATTAGTTTATTGCCTGGTCAGGATGACCTTACGCACGTTATAGGTTGGCTTTGACTGTGATTCGTAGTAAGTGCGCATGAGCAATTCGGCGATCAGACCCAGTAAGATGGCGATAAAACCGAGGATAAACATCATCACGCTGATTTGAAACCACGGTGAACCGAGCACTGAGACACTGGCAACGATACGGCGGACCGCCAGCCAAATGAAGGTAATCGAACTGATAAAAATCAAACCCAATCCAACGCCGCCAAACAGGTAAATGGGCTTTTTTGAGTAACTCGTCAGGAATTTGACTGTAATCAGGTCGAGGATTACCTTGACGGTGCGTTCCAGACCGTAGTTGGCTTTTCCGTGCTTGCGGGGGTGATGGCGCACAACCACTTCGCTGACTTTGGCACCTGCAGCATAGGCATACACCGGGATAAAGCGATGCATCTCGCCATAGAGGCGGATCTTGTCGAGGATGTCGCGCCGATAAGCTTTGAGTGTGCAGCCGTAGTCATGCAGGCGCACTCCCGTCACTTTTGAGATCAGGCTATTGGCGACGTGCGAAGGCAGGTTGCGGGTGAGTTTGTTATCCTGACGATTCTTGCGCCAGCCGCTGACCACGTCGAAACCCTTATCCAGTTCCGTAAGCAGCACGGGAATGTCGGCGGGGTCGTTCTGGAGGTCAGAATCCATCAGGATGACCACATCACCATTGCTATGGTCGATGCCAGCAGATATCGCCGCGGTCTGTCCATAATTGCGATTGAGTACCACTACTTGTACGTGTTGGGGGTCTTGCTGCTGAAGAGTATTCAGAGTCTCAACAGAATTGTCGCGGCTGCCATCATCCACGAAGGTGACATCCCACTCCAAATCGAGCGGCTTAACCGCAGCCTGAATCTGAAGCCAGAGCTCAGGCAGATTCTTTTCTTCGTTATAGACAGGGACGACAATGGATAGTTTCATAGATGCTCCGCTTTTGATTGCAAGTAAATTATACCTGTGGGGCTGAGTGGTGGCAATAACGAGGGTATAATTTAAAAGATGACCGAGAAGAACAAAGAAAACCTCCTCGCCGGGCAACGTCAACCCAATGACCCGGTTGATACTGCTTTGCGGCCGACCAGTTTGAATGAGTTAATTGGTCAGCGCCAAGTGAAGGAAAACCTTCAAATCCAGATTCGCGCCTCCAAAAACCGCGGTGAAGCGCTTGAGCATGTTTTGTTCTATGGTCCTCCCGGGCTCGGCAAAACAACCCTCGCGCACATTCTGGCAACTGAAATGGGTGTGAACATCAAGGTAACGTCAGGTCCGGCCATCGAAAGGGCGGGCGACCTGGCAGCCATCCTGACCAACCTGCGAGCTGGCGACATACTGTTCATTGATGAAGTGCATCGTCTTGGGCGACAGGTGGAAGAAATTCTCTACCCTGCCATGGAAGATTACGCACTCGATATTGTGGTGGGAAAGGGTCCGGCCGCCAAATCCATTCGCCTGAAGCTGCCGCGATTTACGGTGGTCGGCGCGACGACGCGCCTGGCGCTGCTAACAGCACCATTACGAGCACGCTTTGGGGCTACTTATCGGCTGGATTACTATGACGAGGAGTCGCTTTGCGACATTATCAGACGAGGAGCAAGGTTGCTTCACGTGTCATACGATGAGGATGGCATCCTTGAGATCGCCCAGCGTGCACGGGGTACACCGCGCATAGCCTTGCGCATGCTCAGGCGGGTACGTGATTACGCAGAAGTTAAAGCAGTCGGGCATATCTCTTGCGAGGTGGCCAGGGCGGCGTTGGACATGATGCATATTGATACCATGGGTCTTGATGAACTTGACCGACGCGTGTTATTGACAATTATCGACAAATACAACGGTGGTCCAGTGGGCCTGAACACCATCGCTGCCTCGGTGAGCGAAGAATCCGACACGATCATGGATGTGGTGGAGCCTTACCTGCTGCAACTTGGCTTTCTTGACCGCACGTCACAAGGCAGGTTGGCAACGCAACTTGCTTATGAGCATCTTGACCGGGTGTATACCACCCCCAAAGACCAACTGACACTTTTTAACCAAGACTAATTCACTTATTAGATGCGAACAGAAGATTTTACCTATGAATTACCTGAGCATTTTATTGCTCAGTCCCCCGTAGAGCCACGTGATCATTCCCGTTTGTTAACGCTGGATCGGAAGACAGGGGAAGTTCAACATCATCTTTTTTATGACCTGATTGATTTTCTCAACCCAGGTGACCTGCTGGTTGTCAACAACACTCGGGTGATCCCTGCGCGCCTATTCGGAAAAAAGTTACCGGGGGGTGGCAAAGTCGAAGTATTGCTGTTGCGCAAGCAGTCCGATTTGACGTGGGAGTGTCTGGTGGGCGGTAAGAATTTGCAGGAAGGCGCACAAATTGCGATCAATCAGGGACCAAACGCGCGAATACTTGAGGTGCTGAGCGGTTCCAAACGCTTGATTTGCTTTGATGAAAACATTGAACTTTATCTGGAAAAAGCTGGACACTTACCGCTGCCGCCTTATATTCGCGGCTATCAAGGCGACCCGGAACGCTACCAAACGGTTTACAACGTCAAATCAGGCTCAGCAGCCGCGCCTACGGCTGGACTGCACTTTACCCAGGAGCTGATCGAAAATCTAATTTCCAAGGGAATTCAATTTAGCACGGTTGACTTGCATGTGGGTCTTGACACCTTTGCGCCGGTCACGGAAGATGATCCTGAAACGCACATTATTCACAGAGAATGGTGCGAATTGAGCCCTGAAACAGCCGCCTTAATCAACAAAACCCACAAAAGTGGGGGCAGGGTCATAGCGGTTGGCACCACCACTGTAAGGACGCTTGAATCAGCGGCAGCTTACTCAGAGGGTGAAAGCATTCAAGCATGGTCTGGGGAAACCTCGCTGTTCATCCTGCCTGGTTATCAGTTCAGGGTGGTGGACGCGATGATCACCAATTTTCATCTACCCAAGTCGACACTATTAATGCTTGTTTCGGCTTTTGCAGGGCGCGAAACTATCTTGAATATATACGAAACTGCCAAATTGGAAGGCTATCGCTTCTTCTCCTTCGGCGACGCCACCTTCCTGTACTAAGCTTTGATAAATTTCTTATATCCCGTGGGTAAACTATACTGGTATAGCAATTGCAACCCAAACTTAGATAACAACGACAGAGGTTTTGCCCTATGATGCGATTTGACAAATTTTCCGAACGAGCACAAGATGCTGCCACACGCGCCGCAGAGATAATCCAGCGCTATGGACATAACCAGATCGATTCTGAGCATATTTTGTTGGCTTTGATCGAACAGCCTGAAGGTATGGTTGGGCAACTGCTCGACGCCAACAACGTCAACCCAGGTGATGTGGCTGATCGGCTCGATCAGATCCTGCGCACCACCCCCAAAGCCAATATTTTTGGCGGACCAAGTGGACAGATCTTTTTGACCCCCCGCGTTAAGATGGTTGTTGACCTGGCAAAAACAGAAGCCAATCGTTTGGGGGACGAGTATATCTCTACCGAACATCTTTTTCTGGCGATTCTGAACGAGAAGAATACCCAACTCGCGCGCATGCTCGAGGAGTTTGGTCTTACCCGACAAAGTGTGATGGATGCCATCGTTGAGATACGAGGAGGTAAAAAATCCTCGGATGCCAAGTCGGAGACACGGTATCGAACGCTTGAGAAATATTCACGAAACTTGACCGCAGCCGCCCGTGAAGGCAAATTGGACCCGGTTTTTGGCCGCGAGGCTGAAATATTGCGGCTCATCACGGTGCTTTCGCGCCGGACGAAAAACAACCCGGTTTTGATTGGTGAGGCAGGTGTGGGAAAAACCGCCATTGTTGAAGGTTTAGCTCAAAAAATCACCAACAACGAGGTGCCAGAGATTCTGACTGGCAAACGTGTCATCGCTCTTGACCTTGGAGCCATGTTGGCTGGTACGCGCTTCAGAGGTGAGTTCGAAGAACGTCTGAAAGCCTCCATCGACGAGATTCAGGCCTCAGATGGCGAAGTCATCCTGTTTATTGACGAGCTCCACACAGTAGTTGGAGCTGGCGCAGCGCAAGGGGCGATGGACGCCAGCAACATGCTCAAACCCGCCTTGGCACGTGGCGACCTGCAATGCATTGGCGCGACCACCCTGGACGAATATCACAAATACATCGAGAAAGATGCCGCGCTGGAGAGACGTTTCGCGCCAATCTACGTGGAGGAACCAAGCATTGACGATACCATCGCCATGCTTAAGAGTTTGCGTGATCGCTATGAAGCCCATCACAAAGTCACCATTTCCGACGCAGCCATCGAAGCAGCCGCAAAGCTCTCTTCACGTTATATGACCGACCGGAAACTACCCGACAAAGCCATCGATCTGATGGATGAAGCCGCGGCAAAATTGCGCGTTGCGTTGTATTCTTTACCCGACAACCTGAAAGAAATGAAACGCGAAATCGATCGTCTGAGTGCCGAAGAAGAACAAGCCGGTGTTGAACGCGATTACGAACGCGCCGTCAAAATGAAGGCAGAACGACTGCGCCTGGAGCAGGATTTCAACGCTGAGCGAGCCAACTGGGAAGCTGAGCATAAGTTGGACGATGTGGTCGATGCCAATGATATTGGTGAGGTGATCAACCAGTGGACTGGCATCCCGATGACACAATTGATGGAGAGTGAATCGCAAAAGCTGCTGCAGATGGAAGATCGCTTGCACGAGAAAGTGATCGGGCAGGATGAGGCCATCAAAGCCATCTCTGATGCCATTCGCCGCGCACGATCAGGTCTCAAAGACCCGCGGCGACCCAGCGGCTCGTTCATTTTCATTGGTCCTTCAGGCGTTGGCAAGACTTATCTGGCCAAAGCTCTGGCGGAATTCCTGTTCGATGATGAAGACGCATTAGTGCGCATAGACATGAGTGAATACCGCGAACAGCATACCGTTTCACGACTGTTCGGTGCGCCTCCGGGCTATGTTGGTTACGAAGAGGGCGGTCAGCTGACCGAGGCTGTGCGTCGCCGACCTTACCGGGTGGTTTTGTTCGACGAAATCGAAAAAGCGCATCCAGAGGTCTGGAACGCGTTGTTGCAGATTCTGGATGACGGCCGACTGACTGATGGTCAGGGCAGGCAAGTGGACTTTCGCAATACCGTATTGATTATGACCAGCAATCTGGGCACCGAGTTTGTGCGCAAGGGAGGGACGCTTGGCTTCCTGGAGAATAGTGATGGAGCCGACATCAAGGATTCGCACGACAAGATTGAAAAGGCACTGAAGACCGCTTTCAGACCAGAATTCTTGAACCGCATTGACGATGTGATCATATTCTCGCCGCTGTCGCCCAGTGAAATCGGTGAAATCGTGGCCTTGCAAGTCAAGGAGATCGAAGAACGACTCGAGACTTATGGGGTAAGCCTGGAAGTATTGCCCGAAGCTCGTTTGTGGCTTGCGGAGCAAGGATTTGATCCGGTGCTGGGTGCCAGACCGCTCAAGCGTGCGATCCAGAAGTATCTGGAGAGCCCTTTGGCGGAACAACTCCTCTCGGGAAAATTCACTACGGGTGATCGGATTCTGGTTACCAAGGGTGAAGAGAGTGGATTAACATTTGAAGGGCGAGCTGCGATCGCTCTGATCGAACAACCTGAGACAATCGAACCTGAAGCTTAAACACTATTGAAATTGGAACCGACTCATGAGTGAAATTAACGAAGCTCTGATTAACTTCTTCAGATCGGTTCCAGTTTTTAGTGGCTTCGTCCAGAGCGATTTGGAAGCGCTCGATGAGATTTTTACTCCGCTGGATTACGAACCGGGAGAAGTGCTTCATCAAGCTGGTCAGGCAACGGACGGTGTCTACTTGGTTTTTAGCGGCACGCTCATGCAGAGCGATCTGTCCGCAGAGAGCCAAACCAGACAGCTTCGACGGGGGGATGTAACAGGATATGAAGCCTTCCTGAACGTGCCCACACGAGAAACTGAAGTTGTAGTAGTTACAGCCAGCAGGCTATTGTTCCTCGAAAACAGCAAAATTCAGACTTATCTCTTGCCAAACCAAGATTTCTCCTCGACCCTGACCGTCTTGATGGAAAGCCGCGCACTTTCGCAGCGCGTGTCCATGCCGTGGCTGCAAGCGGATGAGCAAGTCTACCTGATGACTCGCAAACATCCCTTCTTCCTCTTCTGGAAGGCATTTCTGCCTGTGCTTGCTTTTGGTTTGGTGGTGGCATTATCGACTTGGCTTGGACCTGGCTATCCACTCCTGACTTCAATACTATTGGTCCTCAGTTTTACGATTTGCGGGCTGGTTTTGGGTTGGAATATTCATAATTGGTCCAACGATTTTTATCTGATTACCAATAAACGCATGGTCTGGGTGGAACGGGTTTCAGGACTATACGATAGCCGTCAGGAAGCCCCCTTGGGCACGCTAATCTCAGTTGGAATTAAAACCAGTCAGTTCGGGGCGTTGATTGGATATTCCGACGTTCTTGTGCGCACTTACATAGGAGACATCCGTTTTGAACGCGTGCAACATGCCAAACAGATCGGCAAATTGATTGAATCTTATTGGTTGCGAGGAAAGAGCGTTGACCTGGATGTGGACGCCAAGGAGATCAGATTGGCGTTGCGCCGGAAATTTGGCCGCAATGTTGAAGATCTGACGGCAAAGGAAATGTCTGCGGAAGCAGCAGAGATGATTGCTGCTCCAAAAATTGCGGAAACCAGTTTCGTCAATTGGTTGTTTTCTGACTTTCTCAAGGTGCGTTATGAAGCGGGTGGCACGACCACTTATCGCAAACACTGGTTTGTCCTGATTAAACATGCCTTTTGGCCAATGACCATCCTGATAGCCACCGTTATGTTGGTGGTGGCAGTGGTGACCCGCAATTTTCGTAATCTTGATGCTGAGATGACCCTGGTGTTGGGATTCTTTGTGGTGATTTCGATGTTCCTGTGGTTGTGGTATGTCTATCTGGACTGGAAGAACGACATGTTCCAACTTACTCCTAATCAGGTGATTGATATTGATCGTAAACCGCTGGGTAAAGAGTCCAAACGTTCCGCACCTCTTGATAACATCCTTAGCATCGAATATGAAAGAAAAGGCTTGCTGCCAATGATCTTCAATTATGGTACGGTGTACATCACGATTGGAAATACTCAACTTACCTTCAATGATGTCTACAACCCATCAGTCGTTCAGCAGGATATCTTCACCCGCATGGGCTCACACGAAGAAGAAAAGAAACAGCGTTCCACTGACGAGGAGCGCGAACGCGTTGCCCAGTGGTTCAAGGTCTATCATGAGGAGTTGGACGCGGAAAGCAAGACACAGGTGTTGAATCCGCCTGCCTGATAAGGTAAAATGCCTCGAAAGAGGTTTTCATTATGTCACTGTTAGAAATAATTACTTATCCTGATCCATTCCTGCGGTTGAAAGCCAAGCAGGTTACTTGTTTTGACAAGGAATTTCAGACGCTGGTCGACAACATGTTTGAGACGATGCGCGACGCTCCCGGTGTGGGGTTGGCTGCGCCGCAAATTGGGGAATCTGTGCGGCTGGTAGTAATTGAGTATACCGATGATGATCGGGAGGACGCCAAACCTAAACGGTTTGTGTTGGTCAACCCGGAATTTGTTGAGAAGTCAGAGGAAACTGAAACTGCAGTTGAGGCATGTTTATCACTGCCAGGATTAGCAGGTGAGGTTGAACGACATTACGCGGTCAAGCTAAAGGCGCAAAACCGCTTTGGAAAGCCGATCAAGGTAAAAGCTGAGGGCTGGTTGGCGCGTATTTTCCAACACGAGATCGACCATCTGGATGGTGTGCTCTATCCCGATCGAGCGACGCGGGTCTATCAACCGACGCAAGAAGAAGTTGAGAATATCAAGGACTGATGTTTCTCACCCGCCTGTCGCTGACTAACTTCCGCATTTTTTCCCGCCTCGACCTCGAGATTCCCAGGAGTGTCATTCTATTAAGTGGGTCAAACGCACAAGGGAAAACGACCATCCTTGAAGCTATAGGTTTTCTGGCTAACTTTTCATCATTTTTCGCAAACGCGGACAGGCAGTTGCTCAATTTTAACCTTACACCTGAGCCTGTATTGGTGGGTCGGATTGTGGCTGAATTTGAGAAACGGGGACGCTCACACAGCCTGGAAGTGAGGCTTGTGCAAGAATACAACGGCAACCCGTCCGCTCCTCGCTTTCGCAAAGAAGTGCTCATGGATGGGGTCAAGAGCAAAGTAAGCGACCTTTACGGGCAATTTAATGTTGTCAGTTTCTTGCCTCAAATGTCACGCATAATTGAAGGTTCCCCATCGGATCGCCGTGAATACCTCGATCAAGTGCTATGTCAAGTGGAACCTGGTTATGCCAGGCACCTGGTCGACTTTAATAAAGCGCTGCAACAGCGCAATGCCTTGCTCAAAATGCTCGGTGAAAGTGGGGGAGACGTCAGACAACTGGAGGTGTGGGATGAGGTGATCGCCAGGCATGGGGCAGAGTTGATGCGGGCTCGCATTCACGTGCTCAACGAGCTTGAATATGCAGCCCGTCCCATTCACCAAAAATTAACCGACGGAGCGGAAATCTTGCGTTTGGTCTATCAACCCGCTTACGAGCCGCTGCCTGCCCCAAAAGGGCAAATGCTTTTGGTGAGCTCCCAGTTGGACCGCTCTGGTTTGAAGGTGGAAGAACTGGAAAGCGGCTACAAAACGGTGCTACGCGCCAATCATCGTGAAGACATTAACCGTGGAATGACTATGCTTGGACCACAACGCGATGAAATTCGCTTTTTAAGCAATAAGATTGACCTGGGCGATTTTGGTTCCCGAGGTCAATCACGAACGGCATTGCTCTCGCTCAAATTTGCTGAAGTCGAATGGATGCATGCCCGCACAGGCGAATGGCCGGTATTGTTGTTGGATGAAATCATGGCTGAATTGGATCCAAAGCGCCGCAGAGATTTGATCGATGTTGTGGGTCAGGTTGAACAAGCCCTATTGACCTCTACCGACCCTGAGATGTTTACAGCAGATTTTGTGAGTAAGCACGAAATCTGGCAGGTGGAAGACGGCATGGTTTTTAAGAACCAGACTGATCAAGCAGAGGTGTGATTCGATGACACGGCAAAAGCAACTCATCCTGCTTAGCCAGTTTTTGATTGCCTTGGTGCTGGTCTCCAATTTGATCGCCGCAATTTCATTTGTATTTGACCCACAAGCGTATGTGGGTGGATTCGAGTTAGCGCGGATTCCCGGAGAAGCAGCAGTGGTTGGCATCGGAATCTTGTTTCTGATGTGGCAGGTGCCTTACGCCTTTGCTGTGACCGACCCGGTCAGGTGGTTCTTATCGTTAATCGAAGCCATCATTATGCAGATTATCGGATTGGTGGGTGAGAGTCTGCTGTTCACAAAAATCGACCCCGCATTCTTGACATTGCGTTCAAGTATCGCTCGTTTCATCCTGTTTGACGGACTTGGTTTGGCTTTGCTAATGATAGCCTGGGCAATTGCTACCAAGGTCCGTGAAAACCAAAGTACTGGAGGAAAACATGTTTAAAGACCTGGTAAGCAAAACGCGCAGCATCCGTTTATACGATGAATCAGCTAAAGTTGGTAAAGAGACACTCAGAGAAGTGGTTGATTTGGCGAGGTTATCCCCGAGCAGCGCCAACTTGCAGGCTCTCAAATTCAAATTGGTCATCGAACCATCCCAAGTCATGACGGTTTTTGATTCAGTCCGTTTTGCAGCGTACCTAAAAGACTGGGCTGGACCCCAATCAGGTGAGCGTCCGACCGCTTATATCATCATGCTGGGAGATTTAAGGATCAAACGTCAATTTGACATGGACGCGGGGATAGCCGCACAAACGATGATGCTGGGACTGACCGAGCTGGGTCTGGGCGGGTGCATGATGGGGTCATTCAATCGAGACAAGCTAAGCAAATACTTTGCCCTGGAACCCGACTTTGAAATCGTACTGGTGCTTGCCATTGGTAAACCTGCCGATAAGGTCGTGATTGAAGAGATGAAGCCAGGTGATGACGTGAAATATTATCGGGACGCTGAGGGCGTTCACCACGTTCCCAAACGATCGCTTGATGAATTGATCGTCTGAGTAAACCGAATACCTGACACTACTTCAACTGGTAACAGTTGAGCAAGGTTTTTATTTCAAGATCATCTTTCGCTGTGTTGACGAGGGTTAATTGCCAGTCATTACCCAATGGCAGACTACCTGATAAGGTAACTTTTGCGGGTAATTTGAAGGTTGCCGCAATTGCCGCTGCCTTTTTTTGCTCACATTCCAATAACAGTTCTGTTACTTTTCCGGCTTTCAAATCGTGCGTTGACTCGTTATTGGTAAGCGTCCCCAACAATTCTGGAACGCAAAATGTATTTACTGTCAGTATCTGCTTTTTGTCGGTCGTGTTTTGTAGCGTGTAAGTATAACTGTCATCATCCCGGGAAACAATGACGAGCTGCAGGCTGCCATCGTTGGGCAGAGTGTACCCGGTCCCAATCGCAACCATGTCTTTAGGGCAAACCACTTTGCTGGTGAAGCTGACATCCGCTGGAACTTGCTCTTTGTTCTCGACGAGTTTTGTCATCCTTGTATTGAGCAGTGAGCATACCGCCGACACAGTAATATCGCTGGACTTTTTGCTTTGATTTGTCGTAGTAACCGACCAGCCTTGCTTATCGAATGTTGATTTACTCACTGATTGTTCGACCTCTGCCAGGTATCCACCGCTGATGACCGTTGTTCTTGCTGGGCATTCAAGCAACAGGTCTTGTGTCTTACCGGCAGGTACGCTGAATGTCTTGCTTACGCTGAACAACGAGGGGTATGGCGTGATCGTTGAGGTCAATGTACGCGTTGGGGTGGCAGTTTCGGTTGGTGTAGGTGTTTCGGTTGGTGTGTTAGTCATCGTAAGAGTTATGGTCTCTGTTGGAGTTGGAGTTGGACGGGTATTGTCATCGTCGGGTAAAGAAGTGGGATCAGACGTAGGTGTGGCGGTTGAGGTGCTGGTCTCGGTTGGTGTTGGCGTATTGGTAACGGTTGGTGTTGCCGGTGAAGTCGCGGTAGCTGACGAAGTAGTGGTCGGTGTAATTGTATAGGTCGCGCTCGGCACAGCGGTTAGTGTGCTGGTAGGAGACTGTGTTGCCGTGGATGTATGAGTCGGGCTGGCTGCCACTGTCACCGTCTCGGTTGGGGAAGCGGTTAGGGTGAATGTGGGTGACGCGGTGGGTGTTTGAGTGCGCGTAGGAGTTGAGGTGGTAGTTTTTGTTTGGGTCGGGGTATTGGTTTTAGTTACAGTAGCTGTACTGGTTTTGGTTGAAGTCGAAGTTTTAGTGCTTGTAGGTGAAGCTGTGCGCGTTGGTGTTGGTTGTGGGATGACAATGCGATAAACCAGGTCAGAGCCGACCAAGGTCCCATTCGGTGCTTGAACACGCCAAGCGCCCTCAAAGGTTCCGGGGATACTGGGCGCAACAAGGTTGAGCGAAAGCGTTGTTACGCCACCTGCGGCAAGATCCGGGATGGGGGAGGGCGATTTGCCGCCCAGCAGGTTTCCGCGGATGAAGACCAATTGATAGCTTTGCCAGCTACAAGTACCGCTGTTCTTAACCTGCCATGATTTGATGAAAGACTGCCCGGAGGCAAGTATGGATCCATCCGGAATGCTGGCATCGCCAACAAAAGTGACACCCATGGTGCATTCCGTCGGAGTGGTCTGTGCGGTGGGGGTCGGGTTGACTGCAGGGCTGCCATTGGAAGTGGCTGTGGGAGATATGGGCACTTCCGGGGTCGTGGAAGCGGAAATTGTCACCATGACTGCTTTTTCGACTGACACCGAGTTGCGGCCAGTTTTGTCGAACACGCTGACACTGAGCATGGCCGGTCCTTCTTGAAGCGGCGTCCAACTTTGGGTGAGTTCAAAGCTGTTTGGAGAGGTTGCGACAGATTGGTCGAGTTTTACAAGATTGCCATTGATGCGCAGTTCCACTTTTGACCAACCAGTGGTGGTAGTGAGACGCGAGACCACCTGCACTTCCTTAAGGAGAGGAAGCACCTCACCCGAGTTGGGTTGGACGATTTCTACGGTCATGGGTGCCACCTTAGGTCTGCCCAAAAAATAAACAAGTAAGATAACAGTAATCATTGCCACAAGAAATAGTGGGATGACAATCAGTAAGGTTTTTTTGAGACGAGATTCGTCCATTGGTGTTCTCCAAGTTATAAGACGCTATCTACGCAAGTAAGGTTCCCCCATTGAAAGAAAACTACTCAGGTCAACCGATAAGCCGTATTCTGTCGTTGGGTATGCATCTATCTCGACAACCTGTCACCAGGCTGCTCATGCGGTTTACCCGGGAATCAGACGAACCGAGCAGGTTCTCTTCCCTGTTTAACCTTGCACCGGATGGGGGTTACCCTGCCACGGACATTGCTGGCCGTGCGGTAGTCTCTTACACTACCATTTCACCCTTGCGTTTTCACGCGGTATGTTTCTGTGGCCCGATCCAGAAGTTCTCACCTCTCCAGGTATTACCTGGCATCCTGCTCTGCGGTGTACGGACTTTCCTCACTCCCGAAGGAGCGCGCACACCTGGTTGACCTGAGCAGAATCATCATAGCGGATGGAAGGGGAAAAGTCAATCACGCGAAGTGTGTATAATTATCCAGTTGGATCGAATTGGTTACATTTGGTTACATTTGGTCTGGACATTTCGCAGATATCCTGTAAAATAAAGGTTCGTGAAATTGAACGCCCTGTACGGAGGATTAAATTGGCAAATATTAAGTCACAGATAAAACGAAATAAGCAAAGCCAGGCTGCGCGCCTGCGCAATCGGGTCTATCGCGGCACTGCCCGCACCATGGTGCGTAAAGCCCAGGCTGCTGTCAAGACTGCCGAAAAAGTAGAAGGCGCGTTCGACGAGACGCTTGCTGCGATCAAGGCATTGGATAAGGCCGTTTCAAAAGGTGTTATCCATAAGAATAATGCTGCCCGCCGCAAAGCTCGTTTGATGGCAAAGCTCAACGCTATCGAAGTTAAGTAGTTTTAGCACTTATGAATACCTCAAGCGAGGCAATTGCCTCGCTTTTGTGTGTTTAATTACAATTACGACGAAGCATCTCGTGTCATCCAGAAATGATGTGAAGGATCAGACAGTTGAGACCTGAAGGTCAAGACCCGCGCATGGTGGGGACACGAGCGCGATCAGAGTTGAGTGGACTTAGGGGATAGGAAAAAGGCAAAGATTATATCTTTCCGCAGAGCGTCAGGATGACGAGAGTAATCTACAGAAGAAAACTGCTGCCACGCTCACTTAAGACAGAATGTCGACGGTCAGTACGGATGTTATAATCCACTCGAGAAAACTTAAGGATATTCGATGTTTGATAGACAAAAAGCCAATATCAACGTAATAATCACCGATTTCTGTAAAGAAAGAGGATTGCCAGCCCAAAAAGCGGAATTGCGCAACATTCCATTCAGTGGAGAGTGGGGTGTGGCTCTGCCCATCTTCCCTCTTGCCGCAGCTGACCCTGCCCGAAAAGGACCAGTGCCCGCCCATGCCCAGGCTTTGGCTGAAGCTTTAAAAGAGGCATTGGGTACACTGGATGGTTTCAGCCGCATTGAGGCTATGAATGGCTACCTCAATCTGTATTTCTCCGCTGCTGAGTATGCCCAGGAAGTCGTCGAGACCGTCATTGCCCAAGGACAAATGTATGGCAGCCAACCCCAACAGGGCAAGCCGACCATGATCGAGTATTCCAACCCCAACACTCATAAACCGCTGCATGTCGGTCATTTACGCAATGTCATTTTGGGTGGGGCAGTCAGCAACCTGCTCGAAGCCAGCGGCAAATCCGTTATCCGTGCCAATTATATTGGTGACATCGGCTTGCACGTGATCAAATGGATGTGCAATTACGAAATGTTTCATGCTGGTGAACAGCCCGGCGCGGACAAAATGCGCTGGATGGCTGACCTGTACGCCGAAGCAGATAAGCGTTTCGTCTCTGAGCCTGATTTTGAAGCATCCGTGCGGGCTTACTTCACGCGATGGGATGCCGGCGAGCAGCACCTCAAAGACTTGTGGAAGCTGACCCGCAACTGGTCAATGGAGGGCTTTGAACAGGTTTACGCGCTTCTTGGGGAACATTTTGACCGGATTTACTTCGAAAGCGAAGTAGAGGAACCTGGTAAAGCCCTGGTCGACAGGTTGATTAAGGATGGTCTTGCCGAAGATGGCCGCCCTGAGAACCCGGTAATCATTGACCTGGATAAAAAACTTGGCACCCAGGAAGAGTTCCGCGTGGTGGTTATTCTGCGTTCTGACGGCACATCGCTTTATGCCACCAAGGAAATCCCGCTGGCAATGATGAAATTCGGCGAATACGATTTGGATCACTCGATTTATGTCATCGATGTCAGGCAATCCCTGCACATGAAACAAATGAAAAAGGTGCTCGAACTGATGGGGTTCGAGTGGGCACCGCGCATCCAGCATTTGGCCTACGAGATCGTTAACTTGCCGGGTAATGTGACCATGTCTTCAAGGGATGGCACAGTCGTTTTGTTGGATGACCTCATACGTGAAGCCACAGATCGTGCTTACGCAATCGTCAAAGAGAAAAACCCCGATCTCGCTGAATCCGATATGCACGAAGTGGCGCTGCAGGTGGCTTTGGGTGCCATCAAATATCCCATGATCTCGCGTGAAAACACCAAGATTGTCACCTTTGACTGGGAAACCGCACTCGATTTTAATGGACAATCCGCGCCTTACATTCAGTACGCACACGTCAGAGCCAACAGCATCCTGCGAAAAGCAGGCGCGTTTGAGGCGGAAAGAGCACGTTTCGATTATGAACTACAGCCCTCTGAGGTCAACCTGATCGAGTTGATCTCGCGCTTGCCTGATGAAGTTACACGAGCAGCCAAAGAACTTAAGCCTTCTTTGATCGCCACTTACGCATACGAACTGGCGAAAGGCTTCAGCGACTTCTACAATCAATGCCAGGTCCTTAACGCGCCAGAAAACATCCGAACCGCAAGGTTGACGCTGGTGATAGCTGCCAGGATCGCGTTGTATAGGTCATTAGCGCTTATCGGCATCAAAGCACCCCAAATCATGTAAAATAGAAGGGTTGCATTCAATTAGTATCAAAGGAGAGTAAATAGTATGAGTCGAGTACGAACAATCATTATGGGAGCCGCGGGACGTGATTTCCACAACTTCAACACTTTTTATCGTGATAACGATAAGTACGAGGTCGTCGCTTTCACAGCCACCCAAATCCCCAATATTGACGGTCGTAAATACCCCGCTGTACTGGCAGGAGCGCTTTATCCCGACGGCATTGATATCTACACAGAAGCTGAACTGCCTGAATTGATCAAGAAGTTCGCCGTAGACGAGGTTGTCTTTGCATACAGTGATGTGCCTTATGCCTATGTGATGCATAAAGCCGCCCAGGTCAATGCGTTAGGACCTGACTTCCGTCTGATGGGTATGAAAGAAACCCAGGTCAAATCCACTAAACCAGTCGTGGCGATTTGTGCTGTGCGTACTGGTTCTGGCAAGAGCCAAACCACCCGTCGGGTTTCCAATATCCTGATTGAGCTTGGTTATAAAGTCGCAGCCATCCGTCACCCCATGCCTTATGGCGACCTGGCCAAGCAACGTGTGCAGCGTTTCGCGGATTATTCTGACCTCGACAAGCATGAATGCACCATCGAAGAACGCGAGGAATACGAACCGCATATCGACAATGGTGTCATTGTGTTCGCGGGTGTGGATTATGAAGCCATCCTGCGCGAAGCTGAGAAGGAAGTGGACATCGTGCTGTGGGATGGCGGAAACAACGACTTCTCCTTCTATAAACCAGACCTGCTGATTACTGTTGCTGATCCTCATCGTCCAGGCCATGAACTGGCGTACTACCCTGGTGAAACCAATATTCGTGCGGCTGATGTGGTTGTGATTAATAAAGTTGACACTGCCAAGCCGGAAGATGTCATCACCGTGCGTGATAACGTGTACTCAGTCAATCCCAATGCGATTATCATTGAAGGCGCCTCACCGATTTTTGTTGACCATCCGGAAGCTATTCGCGGCAAGAGAGTTTTGGTTGTCGAAGATGGCCCCACGCTGACCCATGGCGAAATGAAATATGGTGCAGGTTATGTGGCTGCGAAACGTTATGGCGCTAAAGAAATCGTGGATCCCCGACCCTTTGCGGTTGGCACCATCGCTGACACCTACAAGAAATATCCCAACACCGGCACCATTTTGCCTGCCATGGGATATGGTGATCAGCAAATCAAGGACCTCGAAGCTACCATCGCTGCGGCGGATGTGGATTTGGTCATCATTGGCACTCCAATCGATCTGACGCGTGTCATGAAAATTGATCGACCTTCAGAGCGTGTAAAATATGACCTCCAGGAGATTGGCAAGCCAACCCTCGAGGATATTCTGACCAAAAAATTTGGCAAGCACGTTTAATTGCCTGACAGGATCGCTTTGAAATAAACATGACGAGGGTTGGAGTATTCCAGCCCTCGTTTCATGATAAACTCACTTCATCTTAGAGGTGAGTTTTATGTTTATTGATTCAGTCACAATTAATATACAGTCGGGCAAAGGTGGGGACGGCATGGTGCATATGCATCGTGAAAAATTCCGCCCACACGGTGGTCCGGACGGGGGTGATGGCGGCAGAGGCGGAAGCGTCTATCTGGAAGTACTGTCGACCCTAAATACGTTGAATAAGTTTCATTACAACGAAGAATTCAAGGCAGAACCAGGCAAGAACGGTGGGCCTTCCAACCGTTCAGGACGGAGCGGTCCTGATTTGATTATCCACGTACCTCCAGGTACGATTGTTTACAACAACGAAACACTCGAGTTGCTCGGTGACCTGGTGACACCCGGCCAGAGACTGCGAGTTGCCAAAGGCGGCCATGGGGGACGGGGCAATCAGCATTTTGCGACCTCGCGCAACCAGATGCCTTTGACGGGGGAGAAAGGTGAGCCAGGCGAGGAATTCATCCTCAGACTGGAACTTAAACTGATTGCGGACGTGGGACTGGTTGGGCTGCCAAACGCAGGGAAATCCTCGATTTTAGCCGCCACAACGAATGCCAAACCGAAGGTGGCAGACTATCCGTTCACCACCTTGGAGCCCAATCTTGGTGTGGTTGAGCTGGATAACGAACATACATTGGTTCTGGCTGATATCCCTGGGATCATTGAGGGTGCCTCTGAAGGCATAGGCCTGGGTTTTGAATTTCTCCGCCACGTGCAACGTACCCGGGTATTGATACACATCCTCAACGGCATGTCCGAAGACCCGATGGACGATTACGAAACCATCAATAACGAACTTGCGCTATTCGATGATCGCCTGGCTGCTCTTCCACAGGTTGTAGTGCTCAATAAAATGGATCTACCGGATGTGCAGGCGAAATTCGACAGCTTGAAAGCACAATTTGCCATACTCAAGATCGATCTGATGCCTGTTTCAGCAGTGACGCACTTCAACCTCAAGGAATTGTTCTGGAAGACCTGGCAGATCTTACAGGAAATCCCAATACCCGAAGTAGAAGAAGAGATGCCGGTTTATCGTGCTCTTGAAGACCCAAAAGCTTTCAAGATATTTGAAGATAAAGAACAAGGTGGTTGGCGTGTGACCGGCAAGGTGATTGAACGCGCAGCTGCCATGACCTATTGGGAACAACCTGGGTCTGTAAGGCGCTTCCAAAGGCTCATGAAAGGTTTGGGCGTTGACAAAGCGCTGAGAGAGATGGGATTGGAAGAAGGCGATACCGTTCACATCGGTGAATGGGATCTGGATTGGGTAGATTAGTTATTAAAAGTGTTCACCGACTGGGTGAGGGGGGCACCCAGCCGGCGAACAACAGTATGATACCATAAATAATAAAACTTCAAAGAAATTAAGCACAAATAGGAAATATTGATAATGACAAATATTGGCTGATCTATAGCGAGTGATTTGTTAATTGTTACCAAGAAAAAGTGCGGTCAGTGGTCAATTGACCGCATCTTTGTATAAGTTGATCAACCTTTTAACACTCGCTATGTCCGCAGGTGTAACACTTGCTGCAACCTTCCTCGTTAATCAGCGTCGCCTGTCCGCATTCGGGACAGAGTTCTCCCAGCGCCCGCGTCTCGGGGCCGATGCCTGGGATGGTGAGTTGTTCTTCGGGCTCCTGCTCCACGAAGGGCTGCTCTTTTTCCCAATGTTGCTGGTAGAGATAATCGTCCAGTGCTTTGGCGATGCCATCAGGCAATGAGCGCACCCGGTTGGGGCCGAAGCCAAGTGAGCGACCGCCACCGATGCCAGCCAGTTGGTCCATGGTAATCTTGAGGCGTTCACGGGGTTCAACGGGAGAAGCAATGCGTAGAATGTAAGAGATCAAGCGCCCCATGGCTTCGGAATGCGCAGCCGTTTCGCTACCAGCCTTGGCTGTATTGATGAAGACTTCGAAAGGCTGATTGCCGCCGTTCTCGTTAATAGTGATAAAGGCTTTACCCAAGGGGGTTTCGATTGAAAAGGTGTAACCGTGCAAGGTGCGAGGACGAGGTTTCTTGGTGTCCTTCCACAGCCTCAACTGTGTTTCTATATCTTCACCATAAAAGGATGGCAGCCTGGAGCCACTTTCTGTGGTGCCTTCCCTGGCCTGGATGGTGGCTTTGGTCTCCAGGACAACTTTATCACGGGAGCCGGTGATGTAGACGGTGATGCCCTTGCAGCCTAATTTCCAGGCATAGATAAAAGCGTTCCTGACTTCTTCTTCGGTAGTTCCTGCCGGGAAGTTGATGGTCTTGGAGAGGGAGTTATCGACAAAGCGCTGCAAAGCAGCCTGGATGCGGATATGTTCCTGGGCAGTCACATCGGCGGAGACGACAAAGACCTGGCGGATATGCTGTGGCAGCTGTTCAATGTCCTGGCAGGAACCGTGGTCGAGCACTTTTTCGATGATCTGGGTCTTGACCTCTTCATTCAGATTGGCTGCGTCGAGAGCTGCCTGAAAGTGGGGGGACACATAATTTAGCTTCAGGTCAGTGCCGCGGTCGTTGACGTGGCGTACGTATGCAAGGGCAAAGACTGGCTCGCAGCCGTAACCTTCACACCCAGCCACAGTGCCGATCGTGCCGGTGGGGGCGACAGTGGTTTGGGCAGCGTTGCGGATGCCGTGCTGCAAAATGCCTTGAACGACCTCATTCCAATTTAAGGATGGGCGGTGCCAGTCACGGGTATAGGTTTCGAGCGGGGTGGGTGGCGTCCAGAGCAAGTTTGAACTGTCGTAGATGCTGCCAACAATGGCAGGGAAAGGACCTTTTTCCCGAGCGAGCCTGACGCTGGTTTTCATGGCATGATAACGGACAAATTCCATAACCTGACCGCAGAACTCAAGTGAATCATCACTGCCATAACGGATACCGCAATGGACCATGAGGTCTGCCAAACCCATGATGCCAAGCCCAATGCGGCGGGCATTCAAAGCGGACTTGCGAAGCTCGGGAACGGCCGGAACGTAGGCATTTTTGTCAACGACATGGTCGAGAAAATCGGTGGCCAGCTCGGTGGTGTACTGTAATTTTTCCCAGTCAACGGTGCCATCCTTGCCGAGGTGTTCAGCAAGATTGATGGAGCCTAAACAGCAGTTTTCATAGGGTCCCAACCACTGTTCACCGCAGGGGTTGGTGGCTTCGAGGTCGTAGAGGTGCGGGACCGGATTGGAACGATTGGCAGCGTCAAGGAAAAGAGCCCCAGGTTCACCGTTGTGGTGGGCTTGGGTGACAAAATCGTCAAACAGCTCGCGGGCTTTGACCGTTTTATGGACTTTGATCGGCACTCCAGCGCGCTCCATGCCATCGATGGTTCCGCTGAACTGCTTATATTCGGGGGAATGAACATCCGGGAAACGCAGATCCCAGTCAGCGTCATCTTCCACGGCGCGCATGAAGGCGTCGGTGATGCCCAGTGAAATATTGAAGTTGGTGATGGCGCTTTCGTTGGTCTTGCAATGAATGAAGTCCTTCACATCCGGGTGGTCAACGCGCAAGATGCCCATATTAGCCCCACGTCGGGTGCCACCTTGGGCGATTTCACCAAAGGCATGGTCGTAAACCTTCAAAAATCCAACCGGGCCGGTGGCCTCACCTGCGGAGGTATTGACCAGGGATCCTTTGGGACGCAAACGAGAGAAATTGAAACCATTTCCGCCGCCCGTTTGTTGGATCAGCGCAGCGTTTCGAAGGGTGGCAAAGATGCCATCTGAGGCACGCCCCATATCATCTGAAATCGGTAACACAAAGCAGGCTGCCAATTGCCCGAGGGGTGTGCCAGCGCCGGTAAAAGTAGGTGAGTTGGGGAAGAAGGTCTTGGTCACTAACATCCTGTAATAGGTTTTGGCAGTTTCCTCAACAGGTTCCCGATTGTTTTCTGTATCTGCCACATGCCAGGCAATACGCCAGAACATTTCTTCAATGGTCTCAGAAGGTTTCCCATCCATGTCATGCCTTAAGTAGCGCTTCGTGAGGATTTGTTTTGAGTTGTCACTCAGCTCAACACCTGGCAGATCAGCGGGAAGCGGAGGGGTAGGTAATAAACCTGATGATGGAGCAGTTTTTTCGGTCATGATTGATCCTTTTAAAGGAGTTATTTTTCTACTTCTGAAAGCAGGTGGTCAATTTCGTCACGAATAGTATGCAAGTCATCCATGCGCAAGTAAACAATGGCGTAGCGTACATAAGCAATATGGTCAAGTTCTTTGAGACCTTTGACGGCGAGGTCTCCCACGACCCGGGAATTAACTTCGGAACGACCGCGCTTTTGTAATTCAGCCTCGATACTGTTGGCAAGTCTATCAATGGCTACCGCTGAAACTGGGCGTTTGACACAGGCTGTACGCAAACCAGAAATCAATTTTTCTCGATTGAATTCTTCTCTGGTGCCATTGCGCTTGATCAGCAGTGGGGTAGTCAGGATAGGTCTTTCCAAGGTGCTGAAACGCTGCCCGCAAGAATCGCATTGACGCCTTCTTCGAATGCCGCCATGGGCATCTTTGGTGGTGTCGATTACTCTCGACTCTTCGTGTTGACAATATGGACAAATCACTCGTTGGCTCCGATGTTTATACCTACAGGTAGGGGCAATTAATTAAACCTACGGCATATATGGTGGGATTAGTGTAACACGTTGAGGGGTAGAAAGTCGAGAAATTTGGAGGTTAAACCTTAAAGAAAGCAGGATTTTAAGGTTTTGTAAACAACCGCAATTTGATGAATTCTGATCTTCTTATGTTGACGAATATTAGCAAATGTTGAGTCCTTATTCGTTGTGGTCATGCGGATAGGTTCTTTACGTGGTTGCGTGTAGGGAATTTAAATTAAGATTAACAAGTACAAAATGCAGCATTAGTAAGGTAATAGTTTTTTTGTTAGGACAGAGTCGGTCAGAAGATGTGGACTATGCTCATCCAATATTTATTTTGTAAGGAAATGAGACAGGTGGGAAAAGCCTAAGCGCGTTAAACTCTCCAACCTTCCTCTCAAGCGGCGAGAAGAAGGTTGGGATAGCACCAACAAGCACGATTAGGAGTCTCGTGATTTGGATAGATTAGGCGCGGCGATTACGCATGAAGGCCGGGATGTCGAGATCGACATTACTTCCGACGTAGTCATAACGCTCGCTCGCTTGTTCCTGTTTGACAGGTTCCTGTCTTTGGGTTGGTTCAACGGTGGTCAAAATTCTGCTTTTGGGTTCGTTCGCGCGAAAAAAACCCGTCTCCACCTCGTGAGACACGGGAGTGCTGCGATCGAAACCGGTCGCAATGACCGTGATGCGAATGTTGTCGCCCATGTTTTCATCAACCACGGCGCCAAAGATAAGGTTGACATCGGGGTGGGCGGTCTCTTTGATGATAGCGGCGGCCTGATTTACTTCGTAGAGCGAAAGGCTGGGTCCACCGGTGACATTGAAGAGGATGCCATGGGCACCGTTGATGGTCACATCAAGCAGCTGGCTCGAAATAGCTTGCTCGGCGGCTATGCGGGCACGATCCTCACCCGAAGCCTGGCCGACTGCCATCAAAGCAGCGCCACCTTCGGACATGATTGTGCGAACGTCCGCGAAGTCGAGGTTGATTAAACCGGGAATGGTGATGAGCTCAGAAATACCCTGGATGCCTTGACGCAACACGTCGTCAGCCATGCGGAAGGCATCGTTGAGGCCAACATTTTTGGTGACGATCTGTAAGAGGCGGTCATTGGGGATGACAATCAGAGTGTCAGCATGTTGCTTGAGGCGCATGGTGCCTTCCTCAGCGCTTTTTGCTCGGTGCGCACCTTCAAAAGAGAAGGGACGCGTAACCACACCGATAGTCAGCGCACCGATTTCTTTGGCGATTTGGGCAACAACCGGTGCGGCACCGGTACCTGTCCCGCCGCCAAGACCTGCGGTTACGAAGACCATATCACTGCCTTTGAGGACTTCATAGAGGTCTTCAGCGGATTCTTCCGCGGCAGCCTGGCCGATGGAGGGGTTACCGCCAGCGCCGAGACCACGGGTAGACTTGTCACCAATACGAACGCGCGTTGGGGCGTTAGATTTGAGCAGCGCCTGTGCGTCGGTATTTACGGATATGAATTCGATTCCCTGAATTCCTTCAGCGATCATGCGGTTGACCGCATTGCAGCCACCGCCGCCAACTCCAACTACTTTGATTCTTGCAAATGATTCAGCATCCATGATATTTCTCCTATTGCTTGTTTGATTTAAGGTAATAAAACTTTTAGCCAATCCAGGATTTTGTCCGCTTTTTTCCCGGTTTGTTTCTTTGATTTGCCAGGTCGTTCGGTGAGTACCTGGTTAGTCTCGCTCATCAGAATAGCCCACTGCAGAAGCCCTACGCTGGTGGCGAAGGCAGGCGTGGCAATCTGATCGGTCAGCCCAACCATTTTTTCAGGCTTTCCGATTCGGCAAGGCAGGTTGGTGATGCGGCTGGCGAGTTTCTTAATGCCAGGTAATTGGCTCGCGCCGCCCGTCAGGACGAGACCAGCGGGGAGCATGCCGTCATAACCTGAGTTTTTAATCTCGCGCTCGATGAGTTGGAAAATCTCTTCAACGCGAGCTTCAGTAATATTGACTAATTCACGACGGTTGATCGTTGAAGGTTGTTCTGAACCAAAAGATTTGACGGAGAAGTTTTCTTCTTCACCGATTTCATCCAAATTCGCGTAGCCGTGCTGTAGTTTGACTTCTTCGGCGACTTCGATCGGCAGCCGCAGACCCTGGGCGATATCGGAAGTGACAGAATTGCCACCGTAACCAATGACGCTTGTGTGCCAAACATCTCCGTTGATGTAGATGGCGATGTCGGTCGTGCCAGCGCCGAGGTCGACGACCGCCACACCCATGGAGCGCTCAGTTTCGGAGAGCACCATCTCGCCAGCAGCCAGAGGATTGAGCACAAATTGGGAGACTTCAATCCCAGCACCAGAGACACATTGGCGTAAGTTCTCGACTGTGGAGGCAGCCGCGGTGATGATGTGGGCTTCGACTTCCAGCCTAAAGCCATGCATGCCGATGGGTTGGCGGATGCCATCCTGCCCATCAATGATGAAACCGCGCTGAATTACATGGATGATCTCGCGGTTGTGGGGAATTGCCACAGCCTGGGCTGAGTCAAGCGCACGATAGACATCTTCCTGATCTATTACCCGGCCGGAGATGCCCACGACGCCGCGACTGTTAACAGAGGAGACGTGTGAACCTGCCAAACTGACCAGGGCGCTGTTGATTTCAAAACCAGAGGTGCGTTCGGCTTTCTCGATGGAGCGTTCGATAGCGCGCGAAGCAGACGCAATGTCTGTGACGATGCCTTTACGGATACCCATGGAGGGTTCAACCCCAACACCTAAAATACGCAGATTGTTGCCGTTTTCAACCCGGGCAACCAGTGTGCAAATCTTTGATGTTCCAATATCTATTCCAACAACAATCGGATCTTCCATGGTTACTGCTCCAGTCGGTAATAAGGTGCGTGTAGAAACTCCATACTAATCATTACTGGATGCAAGTTTTGAACCAGAATCGAGTCAACAATCGTTTCATATACTATTAGTTTCTGGTCAATTTTTTCCGAGTCACTGCCGAAGTAAACTTGCCAGCCATTAGGATCATTCCACCCTAAACCAGTATCCGGTTTGTGCAGCAAATTGGTTCCCTCGGGGAGGATCGTAGAGAGTTTTTCCACGGCATGTACGAAAGCTTGATCAACACTTGGTTTAACAGAGGTGTCTGCCTCGTCTGGGTTTACATACGTAATCGACTTTGGATCGACCCAACCAAGCGGGTGGGGCGGTTCCCCGGTGGAGTGGACTGCCAGGAGTCCGGTGCTATCTCCACGAGGATTGAAACTATAACCATCCTTATCAATCCACAGGGAAACCTGATCCTCTTTCAGCCACGCAATCAATGGTTGTCGTTCAGAGACGATAACATTGACGATATTGGGGAATTCAACTGTTACCTTGGCACTGCCAATTTCTGAAAAAGTAGCCAGGATTGATTTCTCAATTTCTGTGGGAACAACTTCAACAATGGGTAGACCGCCGACGGTAATTGAGCGGATAATCTCTTCCGCACTTACGCGCTGTGCACCGGCAAGGTTTACATTTGAAATTCTTAGATCATTGCTTATAGCCATATAGAGCAGAGCACCAGCGGCGACCACTGTGATGAGGGCGGATAAGAAGCGCCAGCCAATCCTAACGTTTGGCAGAGCAGGCAATCGAACTTCAGTACCTTCAGTGCCCGCGGACATATAAACGCGTTTGCGTGCCTGTTGCCTGGAGGTATTACTATCATGAACCGGAGTGTAGACAGAGCGCCTTGCGATAACCCTTCCGGAATTTTGCGCGTTGCGCTCGTCTCGAGTGGATTGACTTGACACCGGATTTTTACGAACCGATTCGATTTTTCTTCTGGCGCGGATTTGGTCCGCCCGTGACAGATTGTCATTATTTCCGCCCATCTAACCCTCAAACCTTCTTACGGTTTCATCCCGTTCAGCTTTACGCTCAAACGCGAGGTCAATCAGACGATCGACCAACTCTGGATAGCTCAATCCACACACCTTCCACAACTTGGGAAACATGCTGATGTCAGTAAATCCCGGCATGGTGTTAATTTCACTGAAATAGATGTCGTCGGTGAGTTTGTCCATCAGGAAATCGACGCGAGCCAAGCCTGAGCAATCCAGCGATTTGAAAGCTTGAATGGCATAATTCTGCACCAGTGAAGTTTGTTGGTCTGTGAGCGGTGCAGGGATACAAAGCTCGGCCTCACCGTTATAGTATTTATCCTGATAGGTGTAAAATTCGGCATCGGGGATAACTTCACCAGGCACAGAGTGAATAGGCTGGTCATTTCCGATCACACTGATCTCAATTTCACGCGCGCTAATCCCTTTTTCAACGATGACCCGGCGATCGTAGCGCCTGGCGATGTTAAGACCGATCTCGAGTTCGGCTCTGTTGTGGGCTTTGGTGATGCCTACCGATGAACCCAGATTGGCTGGTTTGACAAACAAAGGATAAGGAGCGATTGCTTCGCAACGGTTCATCACTGCCTGGATGTCTGTATTAATCTCACGGCGAGAATAGGTGTCGTAAGCAAGTACAGGAATACCTTCAGATTCTATGATGTGTTTGGTGGTTGATTTGTCCATGCTAACGGAAGAAGCAAGCACGCCCGCACCGACATAAGCCACATCAAGGATCTCAAACAATCCCTGGATGGTGCCGTCTTCGCCAAAGGTACCATGCAGTACGGGAAAAATGATGTCTATTGGGGTAACCAGCGAAAGCAGGTTTTCGATGCGCGTATATAAATTGACCGAACCAGATTCGTTAACAAGGATTGCTTCGTGTAGGTTATTCGTTGAGTCGTTCTTGAAGACTTGCAAGGTATGTTCGCCAGTCAGCCAGACCCCGTCTTGGGTGATGCCGACTTGATGCACAGAATATTTCTCTGCATCAATGGCAGCGATGATAGAACCTGCTGACATTAGCGACACAGCATGTTCGCCTGAACGTCCACCAAAAAGTAGTAATAAATTTAATTTAGTCATTAAAATCACCTAAAAGCTCAATTTCCAGTTCGAGATCAATCCCGAATAGGTCTTTGACCCTTTTCTGGGCCAGTTTGATGAGCGTATAGTATTCATGTGCATTAGCCGTGCCATCGTTGACAATGAAGTTGGCATGCAAAGAGCTGAAACAGGCATGGCCCTCCGTGTGACCTTTTAAACCAGCAGCTTCAATTAACCTGCCAGCATAGTCGTCAACTGGATTCTTGAAGGTGGATCCGGTCGATGCCCCACCAGGTTGTGTAGCCTGACGTTGAGCAGCAAACTCGTTCAGTTTTGCCCAGGCTTTTTCACGGGTACTCTTTTGGGCTGTGAAAGTGGCTGAAAGGATCACAGCAAGGGTGTGTTCGCGCTTAAGTACACTGCTACGATAGGTATACGCCATGTCTTCAGCGCTCAGTTCGTGTTCACCGCTGTCCTTGAAGAATATCCTGGTGCTGATAAGAGCTCGGGCTACATCCCAGCCATGTGCGCCAGCGTTGCCATAGACAGCGCCACCAACCGTACCCGGAATGCTATTGGCCCACTCCAGGCCAGTCAGACCACGCAGCGCGGTCTGGCGAGCCATCGCCCCGAAATTTGCACCGCTCTCGGTGTAGATAAAAGGAGTGTCCTCCTGCGAGAAGATCTTGATGTTGTGACAGCGGTTGAGCAGGATTACCCCCTCGTACCCTTTGTCACTGACGAGGATGTTGGCACCACTGCCGATCACTTTGAAAGGAACTTCGAGTTTCCAGAAAGTTTCAGAAGCATGACGTAAATCATCCAGGGTATTGGCGGGTAGTAAGCCTAAAACCAACCCACCCACGCGGGAGGTTGTGTAATTAGCCATGCGCACGTTTTGTTGAAACCGATCTCCGAAAAGCTCTTCGAGTTTATGGATAGATGACATATTCATCTCATGCCTCCGCTGAAGATTGATGAAGGCTTGAGATCAGATCAGCTGAGAGTTGAGGACCCTTGCCTGCAGAGAGCACAAGCACGACATCATTGCCTTTCAGCCCATTGCGTATCTCATGTATGATTTCATTGAATTCGGGCAGATATTGGGCCTTAGGCAGGACATCCGCAATCATTTGTGGGGTCAGACCAGTATCTGTTTCCCTGGCAGCATAAATTCGGGTGATGAGAACCTCGTCAGCCAGGCGCAACTCGCGGGTGAAGTCCACAGCCAGCGCGGCTGTACGGGAGTAGGTGTGTGGCTCCCAAACTGCCCACAGTTTCTTGTTCGGGTAGAGATCCCGCGCGGCTTGGATGGTTGCCCTGATCTGGGTGGGGTGGTGTCCGTAATCATTGATGATTACAATTCCATCCTCGTTATAGACAATATCGAAACGCCGCTCTGTGCCTTCAAAATGGCTCAACGCGCCTGTCAACTGGCTCAAATCCAAGCCCAGTTGATGAGCGAGTGCCAACCCTGCAGCGGCATTGAGGATATTATGCCTGCCTGGCAGACCGAGCTCAAAACTGCCCAAGGGTTCACCTTGGTAACCAAGCAGGAAGTGAGCTTGTGTGTCTTTCCATTCTGCTTGAGTGATTTGATAATCAGAATTGACATTGAACCCATAAGTGACCACCTTGTCCAATTGGGTGGAGAAGCGTGACATCAACCTGATCACTCCGGGGTCATCGAAACACAATAATGCTTTGCCTTCTGGTAGAGTTTTTTCCAGGAATGCACCAAAAGCATCGAGATAACTTTCGACAGTGGAGAAGCAATCAGGGTGATCATGCTCGAGGTTGGTGATTATGCTAAATTTTGGCTGCAACCCCAGAAACATATAGTCGTATTCGTCTGCTTCAATCACGAAGTACTCACCTTCGCCTTTGTGTGCGTTGGTCGAAAGCGCTTTGATTTCAGCGCCAAGTATGAAACTAGGATCGAGCCCAATCGCATTCAGCAAGGTAATTAGCATTGCGGTCGTAGTCGTTTTTCCGTGGGAACCAGCCACAGCCAGGGTCTGCTTGCCAGAGGTGACAAATTCGAGGATGTCAGCACGTTTCAGGACTGGTATGCCAGCTTTGAGGGCGGCTATCACCTCCGGGTCGTCATCTTTGATGGCAGAGGAGCGCACGACCAATTTTGCTTGCACGGCCATTTCGGGGTGGTGACCGAGTGCGGTTTTGGCACCATTTTCGGTAACAGTTCTGAAATACCGCGAGTCGTTCATATCCGTGCCGCTGATTGTGTAGCCTCTTTCCATCAGCAGGAGGGCTATGGCAGAGATGCCCGTCCCCCCAATACCGATAAAGTGAATGGTGTCAGCGGTCACAAGAAGACTCCCAGAACGATCAGGCAGCCAATAATCAGGGCATAGTAGATGACTGGCGCATGCAGATAATTAGGCAGAGCGAACGAGAGGATGCGAGCGGCGGCTTGGCCGGCTGAACTGGCAGCATCAGGGGCGGTGATTCCAGCAATGGGGTAGTTGGCCGCGGCCATGAAGTACCACATCGATCCAAAGATGATATAGCCATTCAAGGCTCCCATCAAAGCACCCATGACCATATCACGGGCAGAACTGCGCTGTAAACGGATGGAGTTAGCCAGGACATTTAGAGCGGTAGTCTGGTAACCGATAAAGATGCAGACCAGAATCACCATCCATTTGGCGAGCAAGGCTTTATCTGGGGCTAAACCTCCGGTGACTTTCGGCAGAATGACCTCGATAATGGTGAGGGCTAAGATTCCTGCGAAACAGACCAATACTTCTTTTCCCCATCCGCGCAACGCACCGATGATGATAAAAAGCAGGATCAAGAAGTAAAAAAGGAGATTTAGACTGATCATGATTTCCTCGTTATGCCTCTGCCATGTCGTAAAGCAAAGCGGTAATTTTTGCGGCAGAATCGGGCTCTGCCAACATGTTCATGGCATGACGCATTGATGCCAGTCTGGCGGGGTCATTCATGAGATTGGAGATGGTGGGAAGCAGATCAGTCAGGAGACGATTGTCTTCCAGGATAATGGCTGCATTGTGGTCGACGAGGTAATCCGCGTTGACTTTTTGGTAGCGCCAGGCATAAGGATAGGGAACCAGGATGGCTGGCAAACCGAAATAGGGGTATTCTCCCAGGGTCGAAGCACCGGAACGTGAAATAACTAAATCGGCGGCCGCATAGGCAGCTCCAACTTCGTGTAGGTAAGGGAAGGCTTGATAACGAGGTCCAAGATGGGCAGTGCGTTTCTGAACACTTTCCCAATCGAGGTGACCGGTCAGGTGAATCACCTGATAATGTTCTACCAGAGACTCGATATTAGCGGTAACCGCGTTGTTGATTGATCGAGCGCCGCTGGAACCGCCCATGAATAAGAGGGTCTTGATCTTGGGATCAAATTGGAAATAAGCGTTTGCTTCAGCGCGATTCCATTTCTTGATGCTTTCACGAAGAGGGTAGCCTGTCACGGTAATCCTTTCAACTTTCTTTAAGTATTGCTTTGTGGCGTCCACGGTTACAGCGATTTTCTTTGCAAACCTGGAGAGCGCTTTGAGCGCCATTGCCGGCTCGATGTCCGGAACGTACAGCAAGATGGGTATTCTTCGTCCGGCGAGAGCCATGGGAATGGCCACGTAGCCACCGGTAAAAAATAGCGCATCCGGTTTAAATTCTTTGATGATTCGTTTTGAACGTTGGTACCCTTTGTATAATTTGACAAGATTACCCGGGAGTTTTTTTAGTGAGATGCCGTGCACACCAGCGGCAGGTATGGCTAAATAGGGCAAGGTCGTTCGACTGATGAGATCAGCCTCCATGCCTCCTTCGCCGCCTACCCAAAGCAGGGTGTGTGACTCAGTTTGCAGTTTCTCGGCCACGGTCAGGGCTGGATACACTCCGCCGCCCGTCCCGCCCGCGCAGATCAACAAACGCACTGGTAAAACTCCTTTCACTGGCAGTATTTACTGCACTTTGTTTGGAAACGTTCATGGCAATGCCAATGGCAGCCATGGTGGTGACCATGCTTGAGCCGCCAGCGCTAATCAGCGGAAGCGCGTTGCCGGTAAAGGGAATAAGACCGACAATAACCGCGATGTTCATGAGCGCTTCCATGACAATCCAGGCCAACAACCCAAAGGATAGAAGCGAGCCCAATTGGTCTGGGGCTCGTTTGGAGATAACAAAAGCTCTCCAGAGCATACCAATATAGAGCAGAATGGTTGCAAAGCCACCAATGATGCCGGTTTCTTCAACGATGACAGCAAAAATGCTATCGGTATGAGGAAGGGGAAGACCGGTGAACTTGGTGGTGGCTTGACCGATACCGACCCCGAACCAACGACCTTTGATGACCGCTTCGAAGGTCCGGCGGATGTGGTAGGAACCTAACACCGGGTTCTGTAACCCGTTGAAATATTGGTCAAGACGCGCCTTACCTGTGGCAGTAGCAGCAACAACCGCACTGCCGACCACGCCAACAACCAGAAATACAATCACCAACTGCTTCCATTCCCCACCGGCCAGGAAGAAAAGCATGATGCCGAGAATGACGATGGTAGCAGCAGCAGAGATGTCTGGCTGGATGAAGATCAACCCGCCGATGAAACCCAGAATGACAGCCAGAGGCAGCAGACCAAGTGTGACAGAGCTGAGGTTTTCACGTTTATTCGACAACCAAAACGACAAGTAGATGATGATGGCTAATTTTGCCAACTCGGACGGTTGAATGGAGCCACCAAACAGGGCACGGGTGGAGTTGAAACGCACCTCACCTTGCAGCAACACCGCAATAAGCAAGAGAATCACAACACCCATCATGTAGACCAGGTACTTGCCATATTTATGGTAATCAAAGAACGCTGTAATCGTACCCACTACGAGGCCTAAAGCGACAAACATCAACTGACGAGTAAAAACATAGGTGGTCGGTTTATCAATCAACAGGGAGGCATCCCAGCTGGATGAGTAAACCATCAACAAACCAAAAACAAGCAGACATACCACAATTAATAGCAAAGGCACATCCATTGGAAGTTTTGTTACTGCGCTTCGGCGCGAAGCAGGTATCGAGGCAGAGACAGGACTGTCTAAAGTTCGTTCACCCATTTTCGATAACATTCTCCTCTCTCTTCAAAATCTTTAAAAGCATCGAAACTGGTGCCGCCGGGTGACAACAAGACAACGTCTCCTTCGACGACCTGATTTGCAGCAGTTTTAATGGCTTCCTGCAAAGTGTCACACTTCACTACGGATTGCAAGTTTTGGCCCCGTTTCTTTGGGCCGATCGCGTCGGAGATTAAGTCAGCAGCTTCGCCGAACAATACCACCCGGGAAACCTTTTGACGGATTTGTTCTGCAAGGTTTTCCCAAGGCAAGTTCTTATCTCTGCCACCCAGCAGAAGAATGATTGGTTCTTCGAATGAATCAATCGCTGCCTGTGTCCGTTCTGGAGCTGTGGCAATCGAGTCGTTGTACCATTTAGCCCCTTTGTACTCGCGCACAAATTCGAGGCGATGGGGGACACCTGCGAACTCGTCGATAGCTAATTGAATGGCTGGCAAGGCCAAATTGGCACAAGCGGCCAATGCGGCAGCTGCCAAAACATTCGACAGATTGTGTTTGCCGCGCAACTGTATCCACTCAACAGGGAACATCTTGATGGTGTCTTTACCGCTCTGCAAACATACACGTCCGCGATCCACATAGGTTCCATTCAGATGGCTTGGCGGCTTCTTGAAACCAAAAGTCATTAAGTCCCCTTTTACAGCATCATGCATCTCCCAAGAACCTTCGTCATCGCGATTGAGTACTGCGACATCGCCTTTTTTCTGATGGATGAGGATATTGGCTTTGGCAGCCCGATAGGCTTCCATGCTGGGATGGCGATCGAGGTGGTTGGGAGTCAAGTTGAGCACTGCTGCAATTTGTGGTGATAGAGACATTAACTCCAATTGGAAGCTGGAAAGCTCAAGCACGACCAGGTCGTCGGGACCGATTTCATCCACCTGGCCAATTAGAGGGTTCCCAATATTACCGCCAACCCATACGTTGAAGCGATTGCCTTTCATCTCGTTGTAGCGATTGGCCATGAGTCCGACCAGGCTGGTGGTTGTTGATTTGCCTGCAGATCCGGTAATGCCGATGACTGTAGCTGGACAATTTTCAAGCAGAATTTGCGAGTCGTTGGAAAGCGGGATGCGCTGGGTAACCGCCGCTTTGACAAATGGTAGTTCTGGCGAAACCCCACCAGACAAACAAATTAGCTGGGCGCCATCGAGAATGGCAGGGTCGTGACCGCCAAAAGCGAAGGTTACGCCAGCATCTTGCAGTGTTTTCAGGTCTCCCAATTGGTCTTCAGTGCGGATGTCTGTCAGGGTGACGTCTGCGCCTTTTTGAGCCAGGAACTGGCTGAGCGCGATACCTTGTCGTCCAGCGCCGACGATAATGATTTTTGAGTCCTTATAATTTTTCATGTGTTATCCCAAGAAAGTTAATGCAAAGCCGAGTAAACCTGCAATCAGGGCAATTAACCAGAAACGCAGCACAATTTGATTTTCCTGCCAGCCAGACATCTCAAAATGATGGTGGATAGGAGTCTTTTTGAAGACGCGTTTTCCGTGGGTGGCTTTGAAATAGAGGACTTGAATGACCACGCTGATCATTTCAGCAGTGGGGATGATGGCGATAAGCGGCAGGAATAACCAGCGACCTGTCATCAGGGCAACGACGGCCAAGGAGGCGCCAAGGGCTTGTGAGCCAGTGTCGCCCATGTAAAGAGCAGCAGGTTTGACGTTGAACCACAGGAAGGCTGCCAATGCACCTACCAGCGCGAAACAGAAACGGGCAAGGTAAACTTGACCCTGAGTGATGGCGATGACACCATAGATGGCAAAGGCGGTCATCGCAATCATGCCAGCCAACCCATCGATGCCGTCGGTAAAGTTGACGGCATTCGCCATGGCGACAATGATAAACGCGGCAATGGGTAAGTAAACCCAACCTAATTCCAGGGCGATTGGGGAGGAAGGCCAGAACAACTGCGGGACGTCCAACACCTTCTGAAGCACATAAGCAACCACGAGCGCGATTATTACCTGCAGCATGAATTTAGTGCGCCCCCGCATCCCAAGCCCTTTACGGGGTCCGCGGATGCCTTCCCAGTCGTCAACGGCGCCGATTAAGGCAAAGCCCCACATCGTTGCCAGTGGGACGAGGATGGAATTACCAAGTAATGGCGATCCAAACAAGGAAACGGCGTTGAAAATTACCGTCAACAAGGTTACAGGCAATAAGAACATGAAGCCGCCCATGGTAGGGGTGTTCATTTTTGCCAGATGGGACTCTGGGACGTCGACCCGGATAATCTTGCCGATTTTGAATTGACGCAGCATACGAATAAAGGGCTCTCCCCATATCACGGTGAGTAAAAACGAGATACCGCTGATGGCAATTGCCAATGAGGTGCTGTCCATTATTGGTTCTCCTCCAGAGCGGCAACAATCGTTTCCATATGCATGCTATGAGAACCTTTGACCAGCACCATGTCTCCTGATGTCAGGTTTTCCTTGAGGTAAGGGATTGCTGAGCTGGCATCTGCATACCAATGTATTTTTTCGGGTCTACAACCACTTGAAAGCGCGGCTTCGCGGGTAATAGTAGAGCGCTCACCAATCAGGATCAACTCGTCTGCCACTTCTGAGGCGCGCCAGCCGACCTTTTGATGGCCTTCGTTCTCATATTGGCCAAGTTCGAGCATGTCTCCAAGCACTGCCACTTTCCGACCACCCAAATCGTTGAGCAAATTGAGCGCAGCGATGGTCGAATCGGGGGAAGCGTTATAGCTATCATCAATAATTCGTGCTCCGGACTGTGTACTCACAGTGACAATGCGCACCTGAATGGTGGTGTCTTTGAGCGCGAAAAAGATCCAGTCCCAACTGATGCCAAGGATTAGCGCCGTTGCTGCAGCCCGCAACATGGTGTAGACAGAATGTCTGCCGATTAATGGCGCGGTGAGGAAGTTGGACTCACCCTGGTAATGCATCTGGCAGCGCACACCTTCCAACCCCATACTTTCGATCTCGTCCGCCCAAAGGTCCGCTTCGGGAGAAAGCCCATAGGTAAAGATCGTGGCATTGGTTTTGGTGGCCATTTGCCTGACCAAAGGGTCGTCGTAGTTCAGGATCGCTACACCGGTGGGGGCAGGGGGCAGAGCCTCGACTAGTTCAGATTTTCCCTTGGCGATGATTTCAATTGAACCGGCACGTTCAGCGTGAACTGTGCCTACGTTGGTAATGATGCCAATCTGGGGTTTCGCGATGTCACAGAGGAGTTTGATCTCACCCGGCACATAGAAACCCATCTCCACTACTGCCACTTCATGCTGACTGGTTAAGTCCAGCAAGTTGAGAGGCAACCCAATTTCATTGTTCTGATTGCCTTCACTGCGCAAGGTAACAAAACGTCTGGAAAGCACGGAAGCAGTTAATTCTTTGGTTGATGACTTACCAACGCTGCCTGTTATGCCAATCACTTTAAGGTCGAGTTGTGCTCGCCACCAGGTGGCGATTTTTTGCAACGCACCGAGTGAGTTGGACGTAAGCAGGCTAAAAGGTCCACTTTCAGGAATTTCGAGCGGGGACCTGGATAAGTCCACAATCGGGAAATCAGAGACGATAAGATGATCTATTACTGCCAGAACTGCGCCATTGCGGAGGGCGGTGTCTACATAGAGGTGACCATCAGTGGTCTCGCCCGGAAGGGCAATAAAGAGGTTGTTCGCTTTAACCCGGCGTGAATCGACGCATCCACCTTCAATCTTAAAATTGCGGTGGGTTTCAACCTTTCCGACCAAGGCGAAGAGGATGTCACTCAAAGTTAGCGAACGAATTTTCATTAGTTCTCAGCCATTTCCGCTGGGTCCACAGCGTTTAATCGGACAGCGTCGGGTGGGATTTCCATCAGAACAACCAGCTTGGAAACAAGTTTAGAGAAAATTGGCGATACAACTTCGGAAGCCCAGATAGAGGAAGTTGGTTTTTCAAGCCAGATGTAAACCAGAAATTCGGGGTCATCAGAGGGTCCCCAACCGACGAAGGAAGCATTGGTTTCACCACTGGTGTAGCCGTAAGGGGTCGGAATTTCAGCAGTACCGGTCTTGCCAGCGACAGTGTAACCTTCTACCAAAGCGGTGGAAGCCTCTTCCACCAAAGAGTTTGTCAGCATGGACGTGACGGTGTTGGCGGTCTCACGTGATACAGGATTACCTACAACAACGGGTTTTACATCATATTGTTTACCATCAATTATCATGCCTTTAACGACATGCGGTGCCATCATTTTGCCTTCGTTGGCAAGCGCACCAGTTGCCATGACCATTTGAATGGGGGTGACTGAGATGCCCTGGCCAAAGGCGTTTGTACCCAGGTTGGCTTCCCACCAATCGGGATCTCCTGGCATGGCAAGCGGCCAATTGCTTTCACTGCCCAGGTCGACGCCGGTGATGCGATCAAAACCGAACGCCCTCAGGTAACTATAGAAGCGATCAGGTCCAAGTTGAGTGGCCATCCAGGCCAGGCAGACATTGAGAGAATGTTGCATACAGCCAGTCATATCCTGTTCCCCCCAGGCGCCTCTGTCCCAGTTGTAGACCGGTGAACCTCCGACCAGAATCACGCCTTGGTCATCAAAGACCGTTTCGGGTTTGATTGCTCCAGCATCCAGAGCGGCTGCCAGGGTAATCACTTTGAAAACCGAACCTGGTTCGTAAGTTTCACTCACTGCCCGGTTGAAAGGTGTCGAACTGGTGAAGGTGTCCAGATACTTCCAATATTCGTTTGGATCCAGTCTGGGGGTGTTTGCCATGGCAATAATGCTGCCATCTTTGGGATTGGAAATCACTATTACACCCGATTCCGCGCCAGTATCATGAAGCGCGTCATCCAATACCTGCTCGGTCATCACCTGAATTTCACGATCGATGGTTAGAATCAAGCTGGCACCAGGTGGGATTTCTTCCAGGTCGGAGATTTTTTGAGGATCATAAGCGGTGTAGACTTTTTTTGGCGTGCCTGCCAGCAGTGTGTTGTAGGTCTCCTCAACTCCATAGTAGCCAACTCCCTGAGTGCGGTCTAAAAAGCCGTAAAAACCCAACACGTTGGCGGCTAAGGTGCCTTCGGGATAAGAGCGCTTGTCGTGGGGTGTCCACATCAAGCCGTCGAGGTGAGGTCGTGTTTCACCATTTTTCAATACACGGTTGGCGTATTCATCCCGAATAATTTCGAGTTGGGCTACTTTTTCTTTTGATACAAAGCCGTTCAGGGTTACATAAACCGGGTTGTCGCCACCGGGTGTCATCTGAGCGTAAGTTAAGACTTCAAGGTAGTCCATACCAAGAACAGAAGCAGCAACTGCAGCGACTGTTTCAGGCTGACTGACACTGGCAAGGTCGATGCCGACCTCGTAGATAGTTTCGTTGCCAGCTAACAAACTTCCATGGTTATCATAGATGTTGCCGCGTTCCGGGTAAATGGTCTGAGTAACGCCCTGGTAATACTGGCTCTGGTTAAGAATTTCCTGCGCACCAGGGATGCGCTGAATGCGGACCATTTGCACACCTACCGCAGCAAAAACCAGGGTGAAAGCGATGCAAATCAACCAGAAACGCATTAAGTTCTTTTTCATGGATTAACCTCAATGGGGGCAGCGGGTGAAGCGACCGGGGCTTCCCAAACCTTGTCTTTCAACCAGTCCCACAGCGATGAAGTGAACTCGGGCAGGATAACCTGCGAGCTTACCGGATTGACACTGGGCGGGGGAGCCATGACGACTGTCGTTTGTGGTTCGTAGCCTGGCACTTCTACATAGAGGGCTTGTCGAGGTTCCGATTCAACCATGTCGAGACTGGCGAGTCGATCGTAGAGGAATTTGGCAGAAGAAGCTTGGGCAAGTTGGGTGTTTAAATCGTTGATGTTTAGTTTTAGATCGGTGATATCCATTTCAAGGTTCTGAATACGGCGACCTGTCGCGGCGGTGCGACCTGAAACGGACAGGTAAATACCTGCCACGGAGGCGATCATGACCAGTACCACTAAAAAAATACCAACCCATTGGAGCTGTACGCGCCAGGGTGCTTGCCGGTATGCCTGGAAAAATGTCGTCTTCATAGTTCAACTCCCTGCAGTTTTCGTGCCAAAGGTTATTTTTTCGACGACCCTCAGCTTGGCGCTGCGCGCTCGAGGGTTTTGGTCCATCTCTGCCTTAGTTGGTAGTACCGGATGGGCAGTCAGAACCTTGACAGTTGCCTGATGATCGCATGTGCAAACAGGTTGTTCGGGTGGACAAATGCAATCCTGGCTGGCGAGTCGGAAGGCTTGTTTCACCAAACGATCTTCAAGCGAATGAAAGCTGATGATCGTTAGCCTGCCTTTGGGTTGTAAAAGGTCGATCAACTCGGGGATAGCCCGTTCAATCGTCACTAATTCTTCATTGATGGCGATCCGAAGCGCTTGAAAGGTACGGGTGGCCTGATCTTGTCGTTCTTTAGTGTGCCCAACCGCTGATCGAACGATTTTGGCAAGCTCGAAAGTAGTCAAAACTGGTCGGGCGTTGACGATCGACCGGGCAATGCGGCGAGAGAAACGTTCTTCACCAAAACGCCAGATCAGGTCTGCCAACTCCTGCTCATCACTGTGATTTACCAGGTCTGCGGCTGTGCGCCCTCGGCTTGGATCAAAACGCATATCCAGCGGGGCGTCGTATCTGAAAGAGAAACCGCGCTCCGGCTGGTCGAGCTGCATCGAGGAAACCCCCAGGTCCATCACGATGCCGGCAACCCCCTCCCAACCAAGTTCCGCAAGGTAAGATCGAGCATTCAGGTAGGAGCCGTGCACCACGTGGGCTTTTTTACCGAACTCCGCCAGGGCTGCTTGAGTCAGCGCGATCGCGCTGGGGTCTAGGTCGAGACTGAGCAGTTCACCTTCAGGTGTACAGGCTTCCAGGATTCCCCGTGAATGTCCCCCGGCGCCTGAGGTACAGTCCAAATAATGAAATGGACTGGAGGGCGAGAGGTAGTCAAGGATCTGGTGGAAGAGTACTGGTTGATGGAGTGGGTTTGCCGCTAAACCCTGATCCATTAATCACCTCGCGTCGTGAGGTCGAAAGCCTGCCAGCGGTTTTCGTCCGCATTGGGGTCATTCAGGCGTAGCTCCTGCGCCTTCCAGGCATCAACAGCCCAGAGTTCGAATGAATCACCAATACCAACGATAACTACTGAATTTTTGATGCCTGCCATTTCACGCAGACGGGCTGGGACAAGGATGCGTCCGGCCGGATCGTAGGCGAGTTCTGCCGAGTTACTGAATATCTTTCTACGCAGTTCGCGGGACGCGGGGTTGGTCAGGGATGTTTTGGATAGGTTGGAGGCAATCGCTTCGAAGTGTTGTTTGGAGTACACCGAGAGGTTGTGATCAAAGCCTTCAGTCACAAAGACACCATCGAGCGTTTGCTCGCGGAAGATTGCCGGAATGGTCATGCGGCCTTTGGCGTCCAGATTGTGTTCGTATTGTCCAAAGAACATTTGTTCCACTTATCCTTTAATTGGCGAAGCGCCGGTGATCCAGCGCTCCTCTAATTTGACACTTCATGACACTTCATGACATTACTTCCCACATTATAGGATATATACCTATAAATAGCAAGGGTTTTGGGGTAAATTGCTTGGGAATTGCTGAATCTTCTTTGGATTGTTTTTCTCGTTGACCGAGGAAAAATTAGTTGGGATTAGCTCAGTATCGTAGGTCAGGTGCAGGGTCAACGTTCCTTGGCATAAAGTCCCCGCTGTAGACCGAAACCCGGCAAAACCTTGTGATGAATAGCCTGATCTATTAAAATGGGAAGATATCAGAGAACTCGGCAGGGGATGAAGCTTTAAGGGTCAATCATGTTGGATTTTGAGTGTTGGATTTTGGGTCAAAAATCCGCCTGAATTGTGCAGTAATCTCCAAGGCAGTGAGGATTGCGGAAGAGGCTTTTGCCTTCCCATGGGGGAACCCTGATCGTGCTGGTCTCTTGATACCCGTCGGGTTGTCAACAGTCCATTTCGAGGATGGGATCGCCCAAAGTCTTCATTGAGGGATCGTTCACAAAACCAGAGACCATAAAGCCAAGTAACAGCTCACAGTCCCGCGACCTTCTAAAGAGGACAGGTGGAAGGCTTCACACTGTGGACACTGCTCGTCCGTTTACTACGCGTACACTTCAAGGCAGGCACAGGCGGTGAGCTCATGTGGTATGACCAAAGGTCCATTGTAGCTTCGTATACAAAGCTCTCTTTTTTTCCCGTCATCGCTCTTTTGCGTGGCGATCTCGTAGTTCAAGAATTGGTAGACGATCCTCAGAGTATCAGAAATGTTCACCTGATCAACTACGAGATTGCTTCACTGCGTTCGCAACGATGCTCGAATCGTAGTGACGCTCGAATCCCGTCGTCGCGAGCTGTTTTGCG
>JBASOE010000025.1:0-4407 GCA_049657925.1 Anaerolineaceae bacterium | reverse complement strand
TCGAGACTGCTATTCGCCGACACGCCGGGGTTATCAGCGATCAATACACCCCGGTTGGCAGGAAACAGGTCGTCAAAGGCAAAGATTTGAGCGCTGTAAAGTGGGTGGTGGGTACTGGCGGCGCTCTGACCCGCATTCCTGGAGGAGCAGAGATCCTGAGGGGCATCTGCAAAGGTCCTGGAAAGTACTTGTTGCCGATGCCAGAGTCCAGGGTCTTGATCGATCGCGACTACCTCTTTTCAGCATTAGGAACCCTGGCGGGCGCATATCCAGATGAGGTGCGCAAAACCATGCTACACTGGGTTGAAAATTTGATCGGGTCTTTGGAGGCATAAAAATGTACACGACAACACCCAGGCTGGAGATCTACCCCGAACGCATCCAACAAAATGCACAAAGTGTCCTGGCTATGTGCCACAAACACGGTGCCAAAGGCGCCTGTGTATCCAAAGTATTGTGTGCCGAACCCGCCGTGCTGCGGGCTTTTGTCGAAGCAGGGACGGACATGATCGCGGATTCCCGCTTGCAAAACCTAAAAATAGTTATGGCAACTGAACCAGAATCACCCAGGTTATTGCTGCGCTTACCGACGCCTGGGCAAGCTGAAGATGTGGTGAAATACGCCGATCTATCGCTCAACTCATCGCTCGTGACGATTCGAGCCTTGGCTGAAGCCGCAAAAAAAACTGGAAAACAACACCAGGTGATTCTAATGGTAGATCTGGGTGACTTGCGTGAAGGGGTTTGGCCAGATCGGGTGGTCGAAGTTGCTAAAGCTGCTTCAAAACTTGAAGGGATCGATCTTGTTGGGCTCGGTGCGAACCTGGCCTGTTACGGAGGAGTTGTTCCAACAGTAAAAAATATGGAATTGCTGATTGCGTGCCGCGACATCTGTAGAAAAGCGACTGGATTGCCGCTTGAACTAATCTCAGGGGGTAACAGCAGCAGTTTGCCGTTGTTGGCAAGCGGGCTGATGCCCAAAGAAATCAACCACTTCCGCATCGGTGAAGCTATTATTCTGGGTCGGAACGTTTTGGATCGCAGCCCATGGCAAGGCACCCGCCAAGACACACTGCGCGTAGTTGCAGAGGTGATCGAGCTTGAGACCAAACCTTCAGTGCCAATTGGCGAAAGGGGGCAGGACGCTTTTGGCAATGAACCAGTATTCGAGGATCGTGGACTACGAAAACGTGCCATTCTGAACATCGGCCGGCAGGACGTGGTAATTGATGGGCTTGAGCCACTGGACCCATGGGTCATTGTTCTGGGCGGCAGCAGCGATCACCTGGTTCTGGATGTCAGCGACGCGGAAGGCGACGTAGAAGTTGGCGACGAAGTGACATTTTACCCGAACTACAGCGCGACGTTGGCGGCTTCAACCTCGCCGTTTGTTAAAAAAGTAATAATGTCGGAATTATAGGAAAGCGGAATTAGATGCTCTATCAGACTCACGTACTAGTTCATCTGGATGCTATTCGCTTCAATCTTGAAGGAATTCGCAAAGCAGTTGGAGATCAGAGGAAGATCCTGATCGCTGTCAAAGCCAACGCCTATGGGCATGGAGCTGTGCCGATTGCAAGGCTGGCTGAATCAGCAGGGATGGATTGGTTAGGGGTAGCAACCGTCCCTGAAGGTATTGAGTTGCGTCAAGCAGGAATTAACTTACCAATTTTGAAATTCAGCCAGGCATTTCCGGAAGAGATGGAATCGTCTGTTGAGAACAATCTGACTCTGACGGTTTACGACAAGGAAAACATCACAACTTTACAATCCATATGCTTTAAGCTGGAGAAACACACGAATGTGCATCTCAAGGTCGATACGGGCATGGGTCGCATTGGAGCAAGTTCTGAAGACGCAGTGGAGATCGCAGTTTTCATAGAGCGAGACTGCCCCAATTTGCATTTGCAGGGAATTTTTACTCACTTCCCGGTTAGCGACCTACCAGATGATCAGTTCACCGAGAACCAGATCAGCTTATTTGGGTCGGTCGTCTCCGCGATCACGGAAAGTATTGGTCGACGTGTAGAAATAGTGCATGCTGCCAATTCCGGAGCAATTCTGGATTATCTATATGCATGGTTTGACATGGTCAGGCCAGGCATCATGGTTTACGGATATTACCCGGACAAGCAGACAATTCACAGCATTACCCTCAAACCAGGATTAAGTTTTCACACCAGGGTCAGTACAGTTAAGCAGGTCAAAGCTGGAACATCGATCAGCTACGGTCGTACCTGGCAAGCGCCTCGCGACACTTATATCGCCACCCTCCCAGTTGGTTATGCCGACGGTTTCAACAGACTGTTCTCGAACCAGGGCAGGGTTCTGATTAATGGTAAGTCTTATCCAGTGGTGGGTAGGGTTTGCATGGACCAAACCATGATCGATCTCAGTCCTGTGACGGGGGTAAGAGTGGGTGATGAGGTCGTGTTGATCGGATCAAGTGGGGATAAAGAGATCACCTGTGTTGAGTGGGCAGAAAAACTCAACACGATCACTTACGAGGTTACTTGTCAGATCAACTCGCGGGTTAAGCGCTATTACCATGGTGAGTAACTTGAATATAAAAATCAGCTGACTTTTCGGTCAGCTGATTTTTTTATGATGCTTCACTAACAATAAACCACGATTGGTTTACCGTTGCTTATTTCGCTACTTCCTTCTTCTTGCCGAGGTTCAAGACAGCGTTGAGAACGATACCAAAGATAGCGGCGGTTGCCAGAGCAGGCAGTTCCGCACCAAAGAATGGAATGACACCACCGAACGCGTATTGTCCACCAATGCCGATAACCATGATGGTTGCGATGACGGCGATGTTCTTGGAATCGAACATGTCCACTTGCTTATCGATCATGATCGCGATACCCTGGGCAGCGATCGCGCCGAACAGGTAAATCTCAAGACCACCGATAACACTCAAGGGGATGCCATAAATGGCTTTCACCAGCGGGGTGAAGCAGGCAATGATCATAGCGATGATCGCAGCAGCGATCAACACAGGAACGGAGAACACACGGGTGATCGCCATGGTGCTGATGTTTTCACCATAGTTGGTACCAGCAGGACCGCCCATGAAGCCGGCGACCATATCGCCGATACCGTCACCAATCAGGTTGCTGCCCAAGCGGCTGGCGATGTCGTAATTCTTCTTGGAGCCCTTCTTGCGTGCCAGGTCATTCACATACACATCCAGTTGATAAACATGTGCCGTCGATTCTGGAATGGTTGCAAGGGCAACTGGCATGATGGCAAGCGCCGCTGGCCAATAAACTTTTGGAATGGTGAAGTGGGGCAGAGCGAAAAGGCCTTGATTGGCAACTGTCTCAGGCAGTTTGCGGAAAAGGTCGTTACCAGTCGCAGCCAGTATAATGCCTGCCACAATACAGCCAAGGGCCATGCCCAGGAAAAGTGGTAACTGGGATAAGAAACCCTTTAGATAGACTGAAAACAGAATGGTAGAAAGTAGAGTGACCAGTGAAACGATCCAGGGTAGATTATTGACCAGACCTGGTCCAGCGGTTGCCGGTGCAGCATCTTTGAGGGCATTGCCAGCCAGAGTCAAACCGATGATCATAGCGATTGAGCCAGTGATCGACGGGGGTAAGATTTTCTCAATGGCTTGCCTGCCAATCTTGATGACAATGAAACCAGCAAGAATTGAAACCAGACCAGACATAACGATACCAAAAGTTGCGATCGAGATCTTTTCGTCCAGCGGCAAATTAACTATATTCTGGGATGCAAGCAGACCAAAAATCGCAGCGATATAAGAGAAACTGGAACCGTAGTATAGAGGGATTTTGCCTTTGGTAACAAGTATGAAACATAAAGTTGCAAAACCACTGGCGAAAATGGTTGTGGAAATATGGAAGCCAGTGATCAGGGCGACAGCAATCGTCGCAGGGAACATAACAATAACCTGCTGGATGGCGTAGAGCAATAATTTTCCAAATGGAGGAGTCTCATCTGGGAGGTAGCCAATTTCGCTATTTGTTTTAGTAAACCAAGCCATTATCTTTCTCCTTTGTTGAATAAGTTAATAATGCGGTTGAACTTCATTCAAAACCAATTCTCGATATGCATATCTCCTTTCATCCCTCAATTTTCTTGCTCGATGAGGGATCTTTGCCAATGATCGATGCTCCCCGTCATTGCGAGCTCGCGAAGCAATCTCGTCGCCAATCTTGCGGGCTAAGGAATTGGTGGGTTCAAGAGCGGAACCCACCCTACGAGGAGCTGTTTGTGCCGCTTGCCTGCCCTCGTTTACCAGGGGCAATCCCCCGTCATTGCGAGCCTGCGAAGCAATCTCGTAGGCAATCCTGCGGGCTAAGGAATTGGTGGGTTCAAGAGCGGAACCCACCCTACGAGGAGCTGCTTGTGCCGCTTGCATGCCCTCGTTTACCG
>JBASOE010000024.1:0-13020 GCA_049657925.1 Anaerolineaceae bacterium | reverse complement strand
GAGCGTTTCAACAAGCTTCCCGAAGACCGTCAACGGCAGATCCTGAATGGCGCCATGCAGGCATTTGCGGAACATGGTTACGAAAAATGCTCAACGGCTGATGTGGCAGGTTATGCGGGGGTCTCCAAAGCCTTACTCTTCCACTACTTTAATACCAAGATCGAGCTGTTTGACTATTTGAATAGCTACACTAATTCGCTCAGACATAAGGCGCGACAGAAACACGTGATCAAACCAGAAGAGGATCTATTGGAGGCTTTTGCCAAATTAGTCAAACAGCGCATCTCGCTGGTCCAATTAAACCCACTGGCTTATCGCTTTCTTAAGCGAAATATGCTCACAGATAACCTTCAACCTGCAGAGCAAGATATTGCTGATCTGCAAAAAACAGATGTGCACCGACTTCGCAAAGGCTACACTGCCACAGAAGTGGTCAAATTACTCGGTTGGTTGGCTGATGGTTTCATCGAAGACCATCTGGCGGCAAATTCGAACACCGGTGAGACTTTGACCGACCTCGAGAACTGGCTGCCCAATCTGAAGAAGATGTTTTACAAAGACAAGCACCAATAGAACCCCGTCAGAGTTCCTGTAGGTCGGCCTGTCCACCTACAGAAGATATTGAAGACACTTGCTGTAATTCTCAACAGAGGTTTCGTATTACATCTCGTAGAACAAGTTGCTCGAGGTGAAGACCGGCTCTGAGGTAATGTCGATGCCCATTTCCTTGAAGACTCGTTCGTCTTCGTCGTTGAGCATGGTGGTGGAATGTGCCTGGCAGCCACGCAGCAGTTGAACTTTCTCCAAGGCCACCTGAGCGATTGGGTTCATCGCAGCGCTGATCGATAGAGCGATTAAGACTTCCTTAGCGTTTAATGGGGACGCACCATTGCCCGTCAAGTCATGTTTAAGCGTCTTAATCGGTTCCAGTACAATCGGTGAGATCAGATGCATATCATCTTGAATGCCAGCGATGTATTTGACTGCGTTTAACAAAGCTGCCGCGCCAGCATCCATTAAACTGGAAAGTTTACCGGTCACGATCGTGCCGTCCTGCAGTTCGAGCGCCATTGCGCTGGGGTTGTCGACCCCCTCTTCTTCCTTGAGCCGCCTGGCGCGCTCACAAGCCGGTTCGACCACGTTGCGATCAGAGGGTTTGAGCCCCATCTCGTCCATAATGATCTGCATACGATCAAGCGAGTCCTGTTCGATTCGGCCTTTTTTGAAATCACAACCTGCGTTGAAGCAGCGCCTGATGATTTCCTGCCGGGCGGCTTGCTGCACCACGGTGTCATCGATAATCGCTAAACCGATTCGATTAACGCCCATATCGGTGGGTGATCTATAAACAGATTCCTTGCCAGTAATTTTTTCAATGATGCGTCTCAGAACCGGGAAGGCTTCAAGGTCACGGTTGTAATTGACCGATACCTGGTTATAAGCTTCTACGTGGAAGTAGTCGATCATGTTGATGTCTTTGAGGTCGATGGTAGCGGCTTCGTAGGCCACGTTGACGGGATGTTTGAGCGGAAGGTTCCAAATGGGAAAGGTTTCATACTTCGAGTAGCCGCATTGCCTGCCCTGGCGGAACTCGTGATACATCTGGGAAAGGCAGGTTGCCATCTTTCCGCTGCCAGGTCCTGGGCCTGTAACCACCACAATCGGACGCGTTGTCTCGATGTAGGGATTGCGCCCGTAACCTTCGTCACTGACAATCGTGTCAACCGCTGCAGGGTAGCCCTTGGTGGTCAAGTGTTTGTACACTTTGATGTTGCGGCGTTCGAGTTTGTTGATAAAAACATTGGTTGCGGTATGATCTTGATAGCGGGTGATGACCACGCTGTTGACCATCAGATCGTTAGCGCTCAGGTCATCGATCAGGCGCAAGACTTCCATATCGTAGGTGATGTTTGAGTCGCTACGCATTTTCTTGCGTTCAATATCCCCTGAAAACAGGCAAATGATCACTTCAAGGCGATCCCTGAGAGATCTAAGCACTTCGATCTTAGCGTTTTCGACGTAACCCGGCAAAACACGGGTTGCATGCTTGTCATAGAGTTTGCCGCCAAATTCAATATAGAGTTTGTCAAAATTATTGACTCGCTCGAGTATGTACTCAGATTGTTCTTTAAGATACTTTTGGGGGTCGAAACCGATTTTCATCCGCTGCTCCTGGGAAAATGCAATCTAACAACGGGATTTTATTATCCCATAGACCTTACGATAAGACAATGACGAAAGTTCGCACCCCAGAATGTTATAATTTCTTTGAAATAAACGGATGTCGTTTGTATAACGGAGAAACATGCTTACAGTAAAGACAGTCTATACCCCTATACTATCCACGCTCGACAATGGGCGGGGGACGGTGAAAATCGGCTCAAAACCAGACGAGTTTTACCCCTACGACCTGTTGCTCGGCTCTTTGAGCGCTTGCTTCCACTCCACTCTTTATGACATCCTGGTAAAGAAGAAAATGTCAATACCCACGGTTGAGATCGTTGTAACCGGCGAAAAGCGTAAAGAAGTTCCCACCACGCTCACCTGGGTAAACCTGGACATCACCGTTATTGGCGAGGTGGATGAAAAACAAATCCTCCGGTCCATTGATCTGGCCGCCAAGTATTGTTCGATTCACGAAACCATCAGCAAGGTCGCGACTATGATCCATGAGGTGCATTTTAAGCCGGCTGAGTAAACCAAAGGTCATACAAAAACAGGTTGGGGTATACTAAAACCCATCATGGAAAGCACAACCAGCACTTCATTCTACCTGGCCGTTGAAGGCGTGATTGGTGTGGGCAAAACCACCCTCGCTCGCCTGCTCAAAGAAGCTTTTGGTTGCGAAGTTTTGCTGGAAGTGTTTGAAGAAAACCCCTTCCTCTCTGACTTCTACGGAGATCGCGCTCGTTACGCTTTTCAGACCCAGATTTTCTTCTTGCTCAGCCGCTATCAACAACAAAACAAAGTGATTCCTCAAACACTGGCTGCAGGACAGTCCATCATTTCCGATTACACATTCGATAAAGATTCTCTGTTCGCCAGCATCAACATCAAAGGCGATGAGCTGGCAATGTACTATCGTGTGCACGAAGCGCTGGCGGAAAAAATTCCTGAACCCAACCTGGTGCTCTATTTACGTGCTTCCACCGACACTTTGATGCAGCGCATTGCCTCGCGCGACCGCACTTACGAACGCGATATGGAGCGGGCTTACATCGCTGAGCTTAACCAGGCCTACGAAACTTTTTTTGCACAAGAATGCTTCAAAGATCGCTTGCTGGTAATAGAAACCGACCATCTCAATCCGATTTCTCGAGCAGAGGACCTTGATTTCATCATTCAGCGCATTCGCCAGTCGCTTCAGCTTGCCCCCTACCAGGAAAGTCTGCCGCTCTAAATCCAAGGACATCATGAATATCACCAACGAATTGCTTGCCAAATTGACCAGGGACTTCGTCGCCAAACGCGTGAGACAGGACAAAGACCTGGTGGCAATCTATCTGACCGGTTCAACCTTGCGCGGTGATCCTTTGTTGGGTGGTACGACTGATATCGATCTTGTTTTTGTCCACAAGGAAGATCCTGAGGTTGAGCGGGAGGTTCAGCGCATCAGTTACGAAGTCTCCTTTGATATCCAACACCATCACCAGTCTTATTACACCTTCCACCGCCGCCTGCGCTTGAACCCCTGGCTGGGTGAAGCGCTCAATAACCGCCATTCCATTCTTTATGACACCGATCACTGGCTTGAATTTATACAAGCCGGCGTAGGCAACCAATATCTGAGTCCGGAATCAATCTATGGCCGCGCATTACCCTTTGCCGAAAAAGCGCGCTCGCAATGGTTCGACCTCGAAGATCCTCAAGATGTTGATTTCGCTACCTGGGCTGACCTTTATTTCAAAGCAGTCTATTCCGCCGCGAACGCGGTAGCTGTGCTTGCCGGCCCTGCATTGACAACCAGGCGCTTGTTGTTGGATTTCCCTGCGCGCGCTGAAGCGGTCAATCGCCTCCCTCTCGTTGGGGATTTGGCGCGGTTGATAGGCAGCGACATGGCGTCGCTGAACCTTTATCAGGACTGGCGACCGGCTTGGGAGGCAGTCTTGATGTCTGCCAGCAAAGATCCTGACTGCCCAGCCAATCTGAATATAGCCCGGCGCAGTTACTTCCTGAGCGCCTGTGATGCTATGGCGGAAAGTGGCGCGGTGCATGCCGCCCTTTGGCCGGTCATCGAAACCTGGCGTCTGGCCGCCCAAACCCTCGTTGATGACGAAACCGTACAGGCCACCTGGCTAACATTTTTGGATGCTTTGGGATTCAACCCCGTGACAAAAGAACACCGCGTACTGCAACTGGACCAATTCCTTGACCAAGCCGAAGCCGCGTTGGCTGATTGGAAGAGTTCTTACGGACTGTAGATAAGTGCCTTTTTCCCCAAGAACTGTGGATAAGTGGTGGAAAACTGTGGATAAGTACGCTTAAGTGTGAATAACTCGAGCAAATATTCTATATACAAACCTTGAATCTTTACACTAATTCTGTCTGAAAACTGGATTTTCACGTCCAATGAAAAATAAGCCCTGTTTTATCCACAGCCGCATGTGGAATTTTTTCCAAGCATGGGCGTGTTAAACCAACGAAGCTGGAGCAATATTTTAGGGCTCCTAAAGATCAACTTATCCCCCTTTCCACAGTCCCTACGACTTCTACTACATTAAACCTAATCTAAATAATAAGAAAGGTTAATTGAGTTTATAACTTCATGATCGTTCTACCCGTGAGCTTTTCCTGAACTGCGCCAACCACTTTTTGTATGTGGGCATGATCAGCCACCAGGTTGAGCGAGTCACTAGGGATAACCAGTATCGGACTCTCCGTGAATTTTGACATCCATTCTTCGTAAAGCATATTTAATCTTTCCAAATAATCACGAGGAATTGCAGCCTCATAATCCCGTCCGCGTAAGGCGATGCGCTTGCCGAGAGTGTCAACGCTGGCTTGCAGGTAAATGATTAAGTTTGGGGGAGGTAACAGGGTAATTAGAATGCGATAAAGGTCCTGGTAAACGCTAAAATCTCTGGTGCTGATATCTCCTTGAAGATAAAGATTGCGGGCAAATATTTCTGCATCTTCATAAACGCTGCGATCTTGAATGACCGAACCATCCACACCCAGCAACTCTTTGTGGATCAACAAGCGGCGGGTCAGATAGTAAAGTTGGGAGTGAAAAGCCCACTTTTCCATATTTTCGTAGAAATCAGCCAGGTAAGGGTTATCGTTCACAGGTTCATAGAAAGGTTTAAAGCCTAAACGCTCGCTGAGCAATTTGACCAGGGTCGATTTACCAACACCAATATTTCCGGCAACTACGATGAATTTTTCCATCTTTACTCCTTTTCCGAACAAAATCTTGGCTTAATTGTATCCCCTGATAGATTCGGACACAGACAGATCGTAACTATCTTAATATCCCTGGGTTTTAATTGTATAGAGTTCGATTTGTATTGTGAAGTATTATGAGTAGAATTAAATTATAAGTTCAACTATATTATTAAAAAGGAGCGAAAAATGTTTAGTGGAATGAATATCTTATACATAGTTCTTGTTGGTGCGCTCGCTGGCTGGTTGGCTGACATGGTTGTTCCAGGTGTCAAAGTTGGGCTACTTGGTGCAATAATTTCTGGTATTCTGGGTGGTATTCTGGGTGGCTGGATCTTCAGCTTGCTTGGTCTTAGTACCGGTAGCTTTATTCTCATGTTGCTTGCTGCCGTCATTGGCGCCATCATCGTGCTCGTGATTTATCGAGCCATTGTCAAGAAATAAACCTAATTAGTGCAGTCAATTGACCCGACCGGTTACACTGGTCGGGTCTTTGATTTTAATGCGCTGTACCAGCCAAATTGCCAAAAGATCCAGAGAAACTGCCCCTGTGCACGTTACCCAAAAATTGATTTGGTAGAACCTGACCCCAAGCAGAGAACCAAAAACCCTGCCTAAAGAAAAAGTAGATACGAGCAGAGCCATTACAGTTGCCCGCGCGTTTGGAACTATTTCACTCATTTGCGTTACCAGACTAAGGAAGGTAAACTCAAAACTGACGAAGAACAGCGCCAGGGCGGCTAATGTCAGAGGCAGGGAATTTTTTGTTAGTGGCATCAAGATTGCTGCCAACGCGTTCACTAATAGTCCGATTGTCATCGCCTTTTGCTTGCCTATACGATCCAGAAAAAACGCCGATAGCAATTCGGAACCAAGCTCTGAACCGCCAATAACGATCGCAGCCACCGTCAGCGTCGCAAAAGCCAGCCCAAAACTGTCCTTAATCCATTCCCCGAAGACAACGTTGACCAACTCATTGGCACAAATAAAACTGGTGCTGGCAGCAATACCAGCCATTACCGGCACTGTACGGAGCACAACTCCAAGATTCTGAAAGACAGGCTGTCTGACCTGTGGTTGAAAATCTTCAGGCACAAGCTTCCAGAACAGCAATAATAAGATCAGCCCAATGCCAGTCAGGACGACATGCGGGGCAACCCAATTAATGTGTGTCAATAAGAGACCCAATGCGGGAGCACCGATGATGAAGGCTAATGACCAGCTTAACTCGGTGATCGCAAAGTACTTGCCACGCCGTTCAAAAGGTACATGATCGCTCAGATAGGATTGCATCGAGGGAATGAAAACGCCATTGCCAACCACCACCAGCGAAGAACCGATGATAAAACCAATAAAACTCTGCAGCGTCGCAGTTAACCCAACGCCAAGGACGAATAGCACTAAACCAAACATCATGCCTTTTTTGCGACCATGTGTATCGGTGAAGATGGCCAAAAAAGGAGCGAAAGAGCCTAATAAAGACCGAATTGAGAGCGCCACTGCTAACTCGCTCAATTTCACCCCCATACCAGCAGCCAGCAACGGCTGCATGGCATAAGCCATGCGGTAGGCGGAGTTAATTGCCAGACGGACAGTGGTAAAGAGCGCAACCTGCGCTCTAATATTAGTCTGAACAGGAGAAGGTTTTTTCACAAGCAAAAATTGTACCCGAGCTTCGCTTAGCTTATCGCGTTGTGGTCAACCAGGTCTTGCAGACTGATGCTTTTCAACTTTTCTACAAGCATGTCATTGATCCCATCCCAAACGGGTCGAATCTCACACTCTTCTCTCCGTTCGCAAGCACCAGGATCGCTGTGACAATGCCTCAGGACGACAGGTCCATCAACGGCAGCTATGACGTCATATAAGCTGATTTCGGAGGGTTCTTTAGCCAGGGAGATCCCCCCACGCGCGCCACGCCGTGTATTGATCAGCCCAGCCAGTGATAAAAGAGAATTGATGCGAGACAGGAACATGGGCGATATGTTCATCTTCTCCGCGATTTCATTGGATGGGACGAGCCTGTCGTGACCATTTTTGGCAAGACAAAACATCGCGCGTGTAGCGTAATCGGCTTGGTTGGTAAGTTGGAGGGACATATTCTCCTTTTCAGTGATGGTTGATGATATGCAACAATTCCATCGCTGGTTTACTTGTGAAAATTGTATCAAATAATCATCTTAGATGTAGGCTATTTGACGAGATTCGGAGCTCATTGCTGCTTTCCGCCCACTCGAGCCATTCAAACTGTGAGATATCCATCAACATAATGTTAGTTTTAGAGTTTTGTATGGAAGAAGCAGCTTCCAGACTCTTGTTGAGGTCTGAGGGAGGTGGAGAGATATTTTCCGGAAAAGCCACACCCTCCGGCAGGATGGTGAACACGGACAGGTACTCGGGACTGTATTTGTCATAGGCCAACAAGGTTTCCAGGTGACCGGCTTCAATACGAATGGATTGGTTACTCTGTTCATCTGGCTCAAAGTAAATTTTTTCATTATCTCCAAAGGAGAGCAATTCTTCAGGCTTCAACTCAACTTGTTCGATATGAGCCTGGGCAAATGAGTCATAAAGTCGCTGGGTGGTTTGAATGCGGGTGTGGTCACAGGCCCAATAGACGGTGTCAATGGCAAGTCTGGCTTCCAGCCCAAACAGCCCTTTCACTTCCGCCTGTTTGCACACCGGGATGACCACCGCGTTAAGATAAAGGCTGAAAGGCGGCAGCGCGGACAAGACCTGCTCAGTGAGAGTTCCCGGGGACATTGCCCCGCCGATCAGCAACGTTTCACCATTTTTAGCCATCAAAAACACGGTTGGGCTCTTTGCTTTACCAAGAACTCGCACATGCAATTTTCCGTCTGGTGCGCTGCCAAGGGTCGTCCAAACCACGAAGATGCCAACCAAAAGCCCTGTAAATGCAGGAATTGGATGAAAAACCGGCTTCAATTCGCCACGCCGGGTGGGTCTGAGTGTCAGCCAGGCGATGACGGCGTAGGAAAGCAACACCCACAGCCAATCCAGACGCGGAATGCGTAGTCCTTCAGGTATCAAATTTGCCAGGAAAGAAACCATCTGATTGGTATACCAGGCCAATCCCCAGGGAATCCATTTGAGCAAATTCCCCAACGGAAACCAAATCATTCCCACTATCAGGGCAACCAGGGCTGAGACCATCAACGCTGGCTGAGGCGGGAGGACCAACGGGTTGGCAAGCAGGAAAAGCGGTGAAACTTCCCTGAAGTGATAGAGCAATAACGGCATGACCGAGGCCTGCGCAACCAGGGTTACCAAAAAAGTGTTAGCAATCGGCGCCGTCAATTTTTCAGCCACTTTCTCACCAAAACGCTCAAACAACCAATTGCTCAAGCGGGCTTGCAGAGGCGACATGTAAATCGACAGACCCAATGTAGCCATGACCGAAAGCTGAAAGCCAACATCCCATGGCGCGTGCGGGTCGAGCAAAACCATTGCCAACACACAAACCCCCAGGCTGTTCAGCAAGTTGCCTTTGCGGCCGATGAACCTGCCCAGGATGACATAGGAGCTCATAATGGCGGCACGTACTACCGAGGCTGACGCCCCAACAAGAATGGTATAAAACGCCAGAACACTGATGGTGATCAACCCCGCCGGAATTAAGTGCAGCTTTTTAGTCATTCTTGAAATTACCGCCGCCAACACCGCCATGTTAAACCCTGAGATGGCAATGATGTGGGCAGTACCGGAAAGCGTGTAGGCATGTTTGAGGTCAGGGGGGATGTCACTCTGATCGCCCAGCAAGATGCCTTTCAACAAGCCACTTTCAGGGGCAGAGAATAGACGGTCAACTATTTGTTTAGCGTAGTCAGATAGCTGATAGATCAGCGTCATGACCGGGTTGCCATTCCCCTGGCCAAGCTGCTCGACCCACGGGTAGTACATCATGGTGTAAACATCCCGATGCCCCAGATAATCGCGGTAAGAAAAATCAGAACCATCGGAGGGCTCGGTCAATTCCCCTTGTACTTGCAGGCTGTCACCATAGGCGTAATTCGCGCTTAGTGGCAATCGCAGCAACACTTTACCAGCCACAGGTTTGGCTTGGGAAGCTTTTTCAGACTCGAGGAGTTTTATGGTGCTTACCTCGACGAACACCGCCAGGTTGGTCTGCTGCTTTTTGGGTTGGGTGGACACTATCCCGGTCAGCTCGACTTTCCCCGCATCGAGATAATACTGAACATAATCAGGCGTGTTTGGTTTCAGACTGAGCATGTACAAAAAACCGCTCAGACAAAACACCCCAGCCGCGATCATCAGTGGTAGTTGCTTATTTTTAGGCAGGCGTTTGGTGAGTAGCTGCCAAAGAAATCCCCCGGCACAGAACGCGAAGCCAACCAAATAGCCCCACCAGGGTAAACGCAACCAATCCGCTACGACCGCGCCGATTACAGCAGCCAGACCCAACCAGAAAAATGGCATGAAGCCCGGTAAGCGAATGACCGTATCATCAATGGGTCTGATAACAGGAGAGGGCTGACTTGCGGAAGCTGAATTTTGTGGCTGCGGCGTAAGCCCCTCCTTTTAGGTATCTGTCCGGGCTAAAGTTGCGTTCGCCAGCGTTCGATCAAGTGATGATCGAGGATGTAATCGAAGGCTTCCTGGCTGACCCAACCCGCCCTAACGACCTCCGCTGGGTCGTTAGTCTCGATGAGCCTTACGCGGATCTCAGAGGATGAAACATCCGCGATGCGTACTTCCTCAAAGTAAATGACCTTTCCACCTCTTTGTTCAAGTTCATTCATGAAGCCAGAATTCAGAGGATAGCCTTCCCGCGGGCAGACCACGAAAGTCGTCGTGGCCAGCAGCGCGTTCAGCTCATACCAACGGGAAAGGTTGGGCGGCTCGCCGCTCAAAATGTCCGTTCCGATCAAGAAACTTAGCCTGATCTTTGGATCAAGTTCAGCGCGCATCACTGCCATGCTCTCAGCCGTGTAATTTGGTTTGCCTGTTTCGAGCGCCAGGGCTTCCTCCAGCCGGCTGACTTCAACCCAGTCTGCAGGTTTATTAAGCGTTGCTGTGATTTCTCTGGCAGCAATCTGGCATAAAGCCAGGCGATCTTCGAAGGTTTCCTGCAAGGCTTGCTTGGTCTCTTCTGAGATGTTATGGCGGCGGTAGACGGGCAAAATGACGACTTCGTCAACCTGGTGGCTGCGACGTTCGATCGCGTGCACCGCGTCAACGATCAGTTCAATATGCCCGGCATGAATCGGTGCGGCGGAAGTACCGAAGACCAGGCAGAATGTGTCTGACTCAACCATTCAATTGCTCCAATTCGGCTAACCACAGATCTGAACTGGCGTCTGAGGGCATCTCAAAACCACCTCGTGGGGACAGGCTGATGGGCAGCACTTGCGGACCGTCCGCGCAAGTGTTGCGTTTGAACTGGTTGCTAAAGAAGCGTCGATAGAAAATATTAAGTACCCTCAGGATTTCAGCGCGGGTGAAATCACCTTTGAAAACTTCGCAGGCCAGGCTGAACACTTCGCTGGGTCGTGCCTTTTGACCGATGGCGTGCCATAAAAAGAAGTCGTGCAGCAAGTAGGGGCCAAGGATAGCCTCGGTGGACTGTACCGGATGCTCGATATCACTAGGCACAAGCTCAGGGGAGATGGTCGCACTGGCGATGGTCGCTGCAACGCGCGCGCCCTCCTCTCCCAGTAGTTCTCCGCCGGCCCAGGCCAACACGCGCAGCAAGAGTGTCTTGGGCAGTCCGGCGTTGACGTTGTACATGGACATGTGGTCGCCGTTAAAGGTGGCAAATCCCAACGCGCTCTCGGAGAGATCCCCGGTGCCAACCATCAAGGCGTTTTGTTGATTGGCCAGGTCCATCAGGATCTGGGTACGCTCGCGAGCCTGGGCGTTTTCAAAGGTGGTGTCATGCACGCCTATTGGGTGGCCAATATCACCCAGGTGCTGTGCGATGGCTGGGCCGATGGGAACGGCTTTGATGCCCACTCCGGCTGCTTTAGCCAAAGCCATACTGCGGTTTTTTGATTCCACTGAGCTGCCTGGTCCGGGCATGGAGACTGCTAAGATGTCTTCACGTGGGTACCCAAGGCATTCGAATGCGCGCACGCAAACCAGTAATACCATCGAAGAATCCGCCCCGCCGGAATTGCCAAACACCACGCGCTCAAGCCCTGTATGGCGTAAACGTCCCATCAACGCAGCAGCCTGGATCTCGAGAACTTCGCGAAATTGGGATTCGGACTGGGTGTCGCGAATGAAGGGGGTCTGTCTTAAGCGTGGGGCTGCGTCGGCAACTGACGCTTCTTCCCATGGGAATCTATCTTGAGAGTCAATGAAAAAATCGCACGATTGACTGGTAAATTGCAAAGGCGTAGTTTCTGCCAGAACATGGTGGTTGGCGAGTATCTGCGCCTTGCCGCTGGCGATCCAGTCTGTGGTTGATTCAGTCGGTCCGCCTGAACAGGTGGCAATCAGGAGGTCTGGTCTCCTGCAACCAAAGCGGACGTACCAGGCTGGTAATAGATCAGGTTCAGCAATCGCCGGGTGTGTGCGCAGATTGATCAGCAATTGGGTACTCTCAGAAAGGGTTGCTTGCTCAGGGTTACCTACGACGATCTGCAAGGTGCGATCAGTGAGTTCGGGCAAGTGAAAACTAAGTTCCACACCAATTGGCACGCTCTTGCCCGCAAAGTTGATTAACGAGGCGCCGGACTGCTCGAGGTTGCTGAATTGACTGGCTTTGGGATTCTTTTCAACTACGAAAGCTTGCAAACCGTTCGGGTTGATGAATGCAGCGCTGTTAAGTAGGTGATAGTTGATAGCTAATGGTAACCCCGCAATCATCCAAATGCCTTTTTCAGAGCAGACACCGATCAATTTATCCAGCGCACCTCTTGTTGCGTCAATCAGAGTTGGCTGGAAGAAGAGATCCCCGCAGGTTTTGCCGGTCAAAGATAGTTCCGGGAATACTACCAAAGGATTGGATGCAGAAGCTACTTCTGGCAGAGCCTTAAGCATCTGGGCAAGATTAAAGTGCACATCTGCCACCTTCATCTCGGGTACGATCAGGGTTAGTTTGAGTGGGTGAGTAGCGGTCATAAGGTTCCTTTCAGCGTTACGGCTTAATCATTACAAGAAACGGCTCAAATCAGTTGGCGTAGGCGTTCAAGCTGGGTTTTCAAGGTCTCTGTGTCCTCGCGGAAGTACTCCAGCGTCACCAGTTTTGGTTGGCTGCGCTTCAGTGCCCATTCCAGCAGCTCGTAGTCCTCCTCCATGAGACTCTCGTGAGCGTCATAGAGGCGTCCAGTGTGGCTGTCGCGCCTGACTCCAGCCATGTGGATCTGTCGGGTTAGTTCGAGCGGGACAAGGCTGAGGTAATCCCTGATCGGAATTGCTCTGACTTCCGCAGCAATACGCGCGTGTGCCAGGTCGAGCAGCAACTGGCAACCAGTCGCTTCGAGGATAGCACGGATGGCGCTGGGCTCGCTTTCGAAGCGATACTTTGTGGGGTGCAGCGCTGGCATATTCTCAAGGATAACAGGTAGATCCAACTCATTCTGCAACCACTTGACCTGTTTGATAAAACGTTCTGTCGCCGATTTGCTGTTGGGTTCGGGCAGAAACAACTTC
>JBASOE010000023.1:0-9520 GCA_049657925.1 Anaerolineaceae bacterium | reverse complement strand
GTGGCTGTCTTGCCATCATAGTTAACTTCAATGGTAGCATCGATGCCCTTGGGCAGCCAAACACCCACAAAGCCATTCGCCATGCTGGTCAGGGTTTCATCAAGCACAACCACGCCCTTCGAGTCAGTAATCTTGGCCTGGACGGTCGCATTCACTAACTCACCCCGGCAAGAACTGAGGCTGTGGAACCCACAAGGATGGGTTTGGGTCAGGTACGGAGCAAAGGAAAGGTAGAACTCGTCCTTCGGCAGATCCAGTTTGACCGTTTCTTTTCCGTCAGTGAGGGTCAATTGTTTTCCATCGATTGATGAAGAGAGCTCAACCGGTTCTTCGATTGAACTATCCAATTTCTTGACAACTTCCTTGATGCCGAGGTTAGCCAACCCGTATTTCTCGAGGAAAGCAGCTTCTGCCTTGCCTGAATTACCGACGGTTAAGGCTACCACAATCCCAATCACGATAACCGCGATGACAGCAAATGGCAGTGCTTTTCTATTATTCATAAATGCTCCTTGTTGAGATTAATTTTCTTCAATTTGATTTAATTTACTACCAGGCAAGCTTGATTACAAGTCATGTTTTGACAATTCCCAAGTGCCAGGAGCAAAATAGAATTACTCAACGAGGGAAATATTATTCCGCCAGTAAACTTATAGGCGAAAGTGCCTATGTCGTGAGTCAGTGGTTTTACCGCCACAGGTACTGCCAGGCTCATTGCAGGAGCACTTGCCCTGATTGCCAGGAGCTTCAGATAAATGATGATTAGTCCCCTATCAGATTCCATCCCATTGGTACTTCGCCAAATCGATGGCAGCATGGGAATCAAATAAGACACCTTCCTCTTCAAGAAGCGACCGCTGCAGCCCGCCGTCAAAGGACTTGAGACTCAACTTGCCCAATCGGTTGATTACACGCTGCCATGGGACGTCCCCTTCATTGCGCCAGCGCAGCGATGCCATGGCAAAACCAGCTACCCTGCCGCTGAAGCCACCAGCCAGCTTTCCAACCTGGCCGTAGGTCGCCACTTTACCGCGTGGGATCTGTCGGACAACCGCAAAGATCTCTTCAAACACATTCAAATCTTCTGATGCCATGGCATACCTGCTACGCAAAATTAGTGGTCTTTGAAATATTCCTGCAAGGGGTTGCGCCGGCGTGGATCGCGCAATTTACGCAATGCTGTCGATTCGATCTGTCGGATGCGCTCGCGCGTCAAACCAAAGGTCAGACTGATCTCATCAAGTGAGCGGTGGATTCCGTCGGTCAATCCGAATCGCAATTCCAGGACTTCACGCTCTTTATCAGTCAATGAATCGAGTGATTTCGTGATCGCGCTGCGCAAGTTGGTGCGCATTATCTCGTCGCTCGGTTCTATCGCGTCGATATCTTCGATATAGTCCCCCAGTGTGGAGTTTTCCTCATCACCAACCGGGGATTCAAGCGAGACTGGCTCTTCAGCTGCTTTGATTAATTGCTCAACTTTGATTGTGGCATCTGCCCAAACGCGCAAAAGACGGGTATCCAGACCGGTACGGTCGCTTGCTTTGATCAGTTTGGCATCTTCTTCGCTCAGAAACTCAGAGTCCAAGGCCAGTTCAGAGGCTGTCGGCTCGCGACCAAGCGTTTGCAACAAGGCTTGGCGGGATTTGTTGAGTTTGGAGAGTGAACCTGTGATGTGGATGGGGATGCGAATGGTGCGGGCATTTTCAAGGATGTAGCGACCAATTGCCTGTCGGATCCACCAGGTGGCATAAGTGCTAAAGCGGAATCCCTTTGATGGGTCAAACTTCTGGATCCCCCTCATCAACCCCATGTTGCCTTCCTGGATCAGGTCCATCAGTGATATACCACGGTTGGTATAGTGCTTGGCTATGCTGATCACCAGACGCAGGTTGTATTCGACCAGGCGGTCGGTAGCGATCTTCGCATTCAGATGCACTTGTTCGGTACTTTCTTCCAAAAGGCGACGGGATGGACGAGGCAAACTGAGCTCTTCCAGCAATGGTAATTTACCTGTAGTGTCGATTTGTGTGATTAACAGCTTTACAAATTCGCCAGGCAGCAAGTATGCATCAGAGAAGAGACGCACCATATTTGTCGCCAACTCTTCCCAGTGTTTATCTGAACGCCAGCGTTCGTCATTTAAATAAGCCCGCATAGCAGAAGGCTTGTCATGGACTGGGTTTTGACGCAATTCCATAGCTTCGTTGAGCAGATCGGACAAGACTGGCGGAGTAACCTTCAACCGCTTACTATCTGAGATTACTTGTCCCCAGGAGGTGACCAGATCCGCATAAATCAACTCAAAATCTGCCTGTCCGTCGCTGTTAAGACAAAGTTTTGACAAATTTTCTGCCTGGACGCAGATCGCCAGAAGGAATTCCTCGTCTTCATCGAGCAGACCCTTGCGGTTGATGTCGCGAAGATAGAGCTGTATCGAGTCGTCGAAGTCGATCGGAAGGTTCAGTTCAGGTAATTGAGCCTCTTCCTCTACGAATTCCTCAGAGAAGAATTCTTCGTCCGCGCTTGTAAAGTCGTCCACTTCACTCATTTTCGCACCCTCGTAGTCCCCTTGATAGTCTGAATTGGTCGGCCATTCCCGCCGGCCTCAGGTAACTCCAGGGCGACGTCTATCAATCGGCGCTGGTTAAGCTGTTCGAGGATCAAGAAGTGAGCTTCTTCGTCGCTGTACAGCTTGCCTTCCATCGCCTCCGATTGAAGATAAACGATCTCATTGATGCGGTGCTCAACCAAGTTTCGCCTGATTCTTAGGACATTGCGGATGATCTCCTCTAACCGTTTGGCATCAGAAACCTGTCTCAAACCCTCCAGTGTCTGGATTTCCTGCTCAAAGAGGTCGAGGTCGTCAGGCAGATTCTCCCTGACAAATTCCTCGGCTGAGATCTCGTCTTGCTGAAGTGCAGTTTTGATAATCTGGAAGGCGATCAAGAGATCGCTTTCCGTGAAGTCCTTCTCCGAGAGCGCTGGAATACTGAGTTTTGCCAGTCCACGATCGACTTTATAGAGCGCTTCCGGGTCACGTGCCAGCGCTTTCAGAACGACCCTTTCCAACTTACGATTGCGTTGAGCAGGAGTGGACATGCGCTCGCGGGAAGGGATCGCTAAGTTTTGGCTGTTCCTGCGGGTCGGTTTCTGACCAGTTCCACTTGTCACTGGCAAGGCACGCTCATCGATTTTCAACATCCGGGCGAGTGACTGACGGTAGGCTTCCCTTTCGACCGGATCGGTGACATCCTCTATTAACGGCACTATCTGCCCGGCAATTTCGCGTTTGACTTTAGCGTCGTCAAGATTCTGCCCGCGTGCCAGGCTTTCCATGACGTGTACAACCACCGGTTTGGCCTGAACCAGGATGACTCGCCAGGCTTCCGGGTCAGCCAGGGCAATTTCGTCTGGGTCGCGCCCATCCGGTAGTGTTGTTACACGGATATCCGCATTGAGCCTGCTCTCCACCCGCAGCAATCCGCGTGCGTCATAGGTCATTTCACTGTCCTGATCCATGGTCTTGCGGGCGGTTTCGAGACCTTTCAGGGTGGCTTTTTCACCAGCGGCATCCGGATCAAGCGCCAACACCAGGTTATGGCTGAATTTTTTTAGCAGCCTGAATTGGTCCTCCGTCAGCGCAGTACCCATGGGGCTGACCGCATTTTTAAAGCCAGCCTGGTAAAGTCCGATAACATCCATGTAACCTTCGACAATCACCGCTTTTTCTTCGCTGCGAATGGCTTGTCTGGTCAGATCAAGCCCATATAACAGCCGCCCTTTGTCGAACAATTCCGTTTTAGGTGAGTTCATATACTTGGGGACGTCGTTTGGGTCAAGCACACGCCCGCCAAAACCAGCCATTTTGCCAGATGTATCCCGAATGGGGAACATCAGGCGATGCCTGAACTTGTCATAAGTGCCGCCATCTTCACGCTCGATCACCAAACCAGCCTCAAGCAAGAGTACATCAGTGTAACCTTTGCGTTTCATGGCGTTGGTCAACTCGTTCCATCCGCCTGGGGCGTAACCCAATCCCCAAATCTTGATAGTCTCATCGTTTAAGCCACGTTTGCGCAAATACGCAAGGGCTTCCTGCCCCTGGGATGTTTCAATCATTTGCTGCCGGTAATAATCAGCAGCATCCTGCAGCAATTGCACGATCGATTGTTTGACTTCTTCCGCTTTTTCATTGACCGGGGTGTAACTTGGCAAGGTAATGCCCGCTTTGTCAGCCAGGTACTTGAGCGTTTCGCCAAAGTCCCAACCTTCGCGTTTCATTACATACCCAATCAAGTCTCCACCGGTGTTGCATTGCCCAAAACAGCGCCAGGTTTGCGTCTCTGGGAAGACCACAAATGCAGGGGTATGCGTGTTGGCATGAAACGGGCAAAAGCCGGAATAGTTCTTTCCGGCTTTCCGCAGCTTAACCGTCTGGGAGACGATGTCTACCAGGTCAAGTTGGGCCTTGATATCATCTACGATGGTCATGCCCGGCCATTCCCCAACCGATTAAATCACATTCTCGTTGTACGAACGCAAGGCCTTAATATAATTGCCGCGCTCAAACGCCAGCGGATCCTTGACGTGGTTCTGACTCATCACCCCTTTGAGTTTCCCGATGGTTTCAAATTCATTTACATCCATCCAAGTGTGCAAATCGCGCAATACTTTCGAGACCGCTTTCGGTCCGTGCTGGAGCAATTCGGAGACCATGGTCACTGCCGAAGCACCAGCCATGACAGCCTTAACAATGTCGTGAGCGGTATGCACGCCGTTGCAGGCTGCAAAATCGGTGTTGAGCTTGGGGCTCATCAGCGCAATCCAGGAAGCTGCCAACGATAGATCCGCACTGCTGCTCAGGCGGGTCTTGAGAGTGACTCGCTCGTTATCGATATCAATATCTGGCTGCAAAAAGCGATTGAATAAGACAAAGCCATCCGCGCCAGCGTCTTTGGCTAAGCAAAGGAAGCGCGGCAAATTGGTAAAATACGGGGAAAGTTTGACGCACACGGGGATACTGGTGTTGGCACATACGTCACTAACCATCGCGACGTACCCATCAATAATCCTGTCAGGGTTGATGGTCTCATCAGTGACTACCGTGTAGAGGTTCAATTCCAAGGCGTCAACACCTTCGGCTTCGATCTGACTGGCAAGCTTACTCCAGCCTCGTGGCGTGAAACCATTCAAACTGGCGATGATCGGGATCGAGAGGGAGGATTTCAGCAGACGAATCTGTTCAAGGTAACGTTCGGTGTTGGAGGTGATCGCCTGTGGTTCAGGGATATACGTCTGGGCTTCGGGTTGCGATTCGGTGCCTCGATTTAGGAAGTAATCCAATTCGTTGCTTTCATGAATGGTTTCTTCCTCAAAAAGTGAGTACATCACCATCGCTGCTGCGCCTTCATCTTCCAATAATTTTGCTAAGTCAAGTTGCTTTGAAAAAGGAGAAGACCCGACGATCAGCGGGTTCTTTAGCTCCATACCGGTAAAAGTGGTGGTCAAATCTGCCATATTCGCTCCTTGTGAAGTGAATGAAAACGATGACGCAAGTTGCGTCATCGTTAATTTTACCTTACTCTGTCAACCTGGATACTTGTTTGTGCCAGGTATTCAGTTTAAGTTGTCTACTCGGTCTTGGCTTCTTCGACTGGCGCTTCTCCCTTCGAATAGTCCATGGCTGCCAGCTGTTCATACAACTTCCAACGTCGTTCCGCGTCGTGCTGGGCACTCTTCATCAGCATCTCAGCCCGGTCTTCGTCGGACTGTAAGAGCATGCGATAACGAGTCTCGTTGTAAGCGTACTCAGAAACTGGAATGCTGGGAGCCTTCGAGTCGAGTTGCAGAGGATTCTTGCCTTCGTCAGCCAGTCGTGGATCGAAACGATAAAGCTGCCAAGCTCCGGAATTCACGGCCAATTTTTGTTGTACCAGACCCTTCTTCATATCCACGCCATGCGCGATACAATGGCTGTAGGCGATGACCAGAGAGGGACCTTCGTAGGCGTCAGCTTCGACGAGAGCCTTGAGGGTTTGAGCGTCATTGGCACCCATCGCCACACGGGCGACGTAAATATTGCCATAGGTCATCGAGATGTAACCCAAATCTTTCTTGGGTTTGTCTTTGCCGTTGGCAGCGAACTTGGCAACTGCTGCACGCGGGGTCGCCTTGGAGGACTGACCGCCAGTGTTTGAGTAAACCTCGGTATCGAGTACCAATACATTGATGTCTCGCCCGGAAGCGAGCACGTGGTCAAGCCCGCCATAATCGATATCGTAAGCCCAACCGTCACCACCCATGATCCAGACACTCTTGCGCACAAGGTAATCTGCCAGTGATAGCAATTGCTTCAGGTCAGTGGTGGTTGCGTCTTTCAAAGCTGCCTTTAGTGTCAGGATGCGCTTGCGCTGCTCCTGGATCTCTCCCTCGGTCTTCTGAGAAGCTTCGAGGATTTCATTGGCTAACGCTTCGCCTACTTCGGCCTTGTGCCTGGTTAGCAATTCGGTGGCAAATTCTTTGAACTTATCGATTGTCAGGCGCATGCCCATGCCGAACTCGGCATTATCTTCAAACAAGGAGTTTGACCAGGCCGGACCGCGTCCATCAACGTTCTTGGCCCAGGGAGTGGTGGGCAGGTTGCCGCCATAAATCGAGGTGCAGCCGGTGGCGTTGGCAACGACCATACGATCGCCAAACAATTGCGATACCAACTTGATGTAGGGAGTTTCTCCGCAACCCGCACAGGCACCGGAGAACTCAAAGGTCGGCTCAAAGAGCTGTGAGAACTTGACCAGGTTCAGGGGAATTGTGGCGCGATCGATCAGCGGCAGGGACAGGAAGAAGTCCCAATTCTTGATTTCCTGCTCGCGAATTGCGGGTTGGGGTTCCAAGTTGATAGCGTGGCGGGAAGGATCGGTCTTGTTCTTACCTGGGCAGTTCTCTACGCACAGACCACAGCCGGTGCAGTCCTCCGGGGCAACCTGAACGGTGAAGGAATAACCCTCTTTCCACTGAGCTGTCTTGGAAGCCGTGTGTTTGAAGGCTTGAGGGGCACCTGTGAGCAGTTCATCTTTGTAGAGCTTGGTGCGGATGGCAGCGTGCGGGCAGACCAGCGAGCACTTACCGCATTGAATACAGACAGCGGGATCCCAGACCGGTATTTCCAGCGCGATGTTACGCTTTTCCCACTTGGTTGTGGCGGTCGGGAAGGTGCCATCGTCTGGCATCTGGCTCACACGCACCTGGTCGCCGCGGCGATCGATGATCATGCCAAGTGTATTGCGTACATAATCTGGTGCATTGTCAGGCACGGGTGAAAGGCGTGGTTTGGTGCTGGTGACGTGGGCAGGCACCTCCACTTTGTGCATGTTGGCAACAGCCTGGTCAACCGCGTCGTAGTTCTTTTGAACCACAGCCTCGCCGCGTTTGCTATAGGTCTTGTAGATCGATTTTTTGATCTGCTTCAGGGCATCTTCCTTGGGTAGGATGCCGCTGATGGCGAAGAAACAGGTCTGCATGATGGTGTTGATTCGCAGACCCATACCAGTCTTCTCAGCCACATCGTAAGCATCGATGATGTAGAACTGGATCTTTTTCTCGACCAGATCTTCCTGCATTTCTTTGGGCAGCGTGTCCCAGACCTCTTCGGGACTGTAGATACTATTCATCAGGAAGACAGATCCTGGTCGGGCGAACTTAAGCATGTCAAAGCGATCAACAAAACTGACCTGGTGGCAGCCGATGAAGTTGGCTTCGCCTTCATTGATTAAATAAGGCGCTTTGATTGGGTTGGGCCCAAAACGCAGATGGGAAACGGTCACCGCGCCGGATTTCTTCGAGTCATACTCAAAGTAACCCTGGGCATGGTTGTCAGTCTCGTCACCAATGATCTTGATCGAGTTCTTGTTAGCACCCACCGTGCCATCCGCACCGAGACCGAAGAACATGGCCTGGACGACCTCATCACCCAGAATTTCGAAAGTTGGGTCGTAATCGATGGAAAGGTTGGTGACATCATCAATGATGCCAATGGTGAAATTGGTTTTTGGCGTTTCTTTCTTAAGTTCGTCAAAGACGCCCTTGACCATGGCTGGGGTAAATTCCTTGGAGGAAAGACCATAACGCCCACCAGTGATCACTGGCATAGTCTGGCAGGATGCCATCCCACGGGAGACTCCAGTTTGCAAAGATGAAACCACATCAACATAGAGGGGTTCACCAGTCGCGCCAATTTCCTTGGTGCGATCAAGTACAGCGATCTTTTTCACAGTCGCTGGGATGGCTTTGATAAAATGCTCAACTGGGAATGGGCGATAGAGACGAATAGCGACAACGCCTACCCTCTCGCCGGATTTGGCGAGGAATGCGGCAGTTTCAGCGGCGGTTTGAGCGCCAGAGCCCATGATCACCACCACACGGTCGGCATCCGGAGCGCCGTAATACTCTACCAGCTTGTATTCGCGGCCGGTCAGGTCAGCGAAACGAGCCATTTCTTCTTCAACAATGCGTTGGCATTCGGTGTAGTAACGGTTGACAGTTTCGCGACCCTGGAAGTAGACATCGGGGTTCTGAGCAGTACCGCGCAGCACCGGCGCGTCCGGGGTCAAGGCGCGGGAACGATGAGCATAGATCATGTCTTCATTGATGAGTGTGCGCAGGTCTTCGTCGGTAAGACGTTCGATTTTATTGACTTCGTGGGAAGTACGGAAGCCGTCAAAGAAGTGGATAAAAGGAATGCGTGCCCGCAGCGTGGAGGCGGTGGCAACCGCAGCCATATCCTGAGCTTCTTGCACCGAATTGCTCACCAGCATGGCAAATCCGGTCGAGCGTGCAGCCATCACATCCTGGTGGTCGCCGAAGATCGAGAGAGCTTGCGCTGAAAGTGCGCGGGCTGAAATGTGGAAGACAGTCGGGGTGAGTTCACCGGCGATCTTGTACATGTTCGGGATCATCAGCAGAAGACCTTGCGAGGCAGTGAAGGTGGTGGTGAGGGCACCCGTTTGCAGAGCGCCATGCACTGCACCCGCGGCACCGCCTTCGGATTGCATTTCAACCACCGATGGAATAGTACCCCAAATATTCTCCACACGTTCAGCCATCCACTGATCGGCTAACTCGCCCATAGTGGATGATGGAGTGATGGGGTAGATTGCGATCACTTCATTGAGCCTGTAAGCAACATACGCTGTTGCATCGTTGCCATCAGTCATGACCATTTCACGTTTCATTTTGACTCCTTGGTCTTTTCGGGATGTTCCCGAAATTTATAGACACGTTTAATAGACGTGCGTAGTTTCACGAATCCAATTGTAATGTAGAAACGCGATTCCGAGTGTTAATAAATAGGGGGAATTTAATATATTTCCGGATAAAGATTAGCCAGGCGTGGACGAGCAAAAAGCAAGCTTGAAAGCGATTTTCCGTCAGCGATCTCGCCGTTGACCGCCATAGCATAAACAGTTTTGAGGGGAAATTTCGAGAGGCTTAGGAATTCATCCTCGTCTTGTTCGAGAGG
>JBASOE010000022.1:0-14352 GCA_049657925.1 Anaerolineaceae bacterium | reverse complement strand
GCAGTAAATGTTAGGATCAAAATTGAAAATAAGAAGAGCAGCATGGTGGCTATTTACTCATTTCGATCGGTCGATGATGGCAAGAAGTATACAGCTTTATGAATAATCTTGATGGGATTCTTGTTGGTTGTCCGGCTTGAGTTATGGTTTTCAATACAAACTAACCTCCCATGCGATTATCTCTATCCTATCATCAAAGAGGAATTCTGTTTTTGTCTGAAAATGGAAAACAATGCTGAAATACTCAATCTCGGTCTGATTTATCCCCAGATGGCAACGCGGCGCGATTCGATCTCAACCACCTTCACAGGTACGCCATACAACTCGCTGAGTGTTTCACTGTCAAAGACGCTTGACGAAACCCCAGCGCCCATCACCTTGCCATTGCGCATCAGTACCATCTGGTCAGCCAGTTGCGAGGCCACTTCGGGTTCGTGGGTGGTAAATAGCACACTCACCCCTCGCTGATTCAATGACTTGAGCAACTTAATCAATAAGGCTTTATTGCTCAGATCTAAATGTGAAGTGGGTTCGTCCAACAGCAAGAGTTTGGGTTGCTGCGCCAGTGCCCGTGCCAATAGTACCAATTGGCGTTCCCCACCACTCAGCGCTGTGGCTGAACGATTAGCCAGGTGGGTGATGCCTACCGTTTCAATGGCTTGAAGTGCGATTTCCTCGTCAATATGCGAAGGCTGGTCGAGTGGTGCCAAATAAGGCGCACGACCTAGCAAAACATAATCCACCACGCTAAAATCAAAACTAATGTGCTCTGACTGGGGCACCAGGGACATCGTCTGCCCCATCTCCCTCCGTGAGTATTCCGTCAAAGGCTTGCCATTCAGCCTGACCACTCCCGAATGTGGCTTTAGCCAACCGAGCACCACCTGCAGCAGGGTCGTCTTGCCAGCTCCATTTGGACCCAGAATAGCTGTCATACCGCCATTCAGGATCGACAGGTTCATGCCGTCCAGAACCATCCCACCAGAGTTGGGATACCCAAAGACCACCGACTCAAAATCAATGATTGCTTCGTTCATGCTGGGATTGAAGCCTTTCTCCGATACATGAGATAGAGAAACAAGCTCGCACCAATGAGCGAGGTGAGGATACCAAGTGGCACCTCCCCAGGGAAGACTGTGCGGGCCAGATCATCGCACACAAGTGTAAACATTCCCCCAATCAACATCGAAGCAGGAATCAGCTCGCGGGCGTCCGATCCGAATACCCGCCGGACGATATGGGGGATAATCAATCCAACCCATGAGACCATACCAGCCACCGAGACAACCGCCGCGGTAACCAACACCGCCATGATCAACAAGACCAACCTTTCACGGGCTGGCGCTGTGCCAAGCGAGAAGGCGGTTTGGTCGTTGAGCGACAGCAGGTTGAGGCGCCAGCGCATCAAGTAGATGACTGCGAGACCGATCAGGACGACCGGCAGGATGGAGAGAAATTTCGGCCAGGTGATCGACCACAAACCGCCCAGCATCCAAAAAGTGATCTCAGGCAATTGACTGAGGGGGTCAGCGACGTATTTTAAGATGCCCAATCCGGCTGAAAACAAGGCCGAGACTGCAATACCGGCCAGGATCAAACGTAACAACCAACCCCCAAAGCGCACATTTCTCGCCACAAAGTAAGACAGTCCCAGCCCAATGAAGGCAAACAACGCCGCAACCGGTTGTACCAACCAGGCAGCACCTGAAAACACGATGATGCTGAACGCCGCTCCAAAAGCCGCGCCTTGTGAGACCCCCAGAAAACCCGGTTCCACCAGCGGATTTCCAAAGATCATCTGCAATACTGCGCCAGCCGCGGAGAGCGACATACCAAGCAATACCGCGGTAAGAATACGTGGAAGTCGTAAGTTAAGAACCAGCCTCTGAGCCAACGGATCGCTTACCAGGCGATCCGGTGACATAAAATATGGGCCGGGGTAACGCCCAATGAAGATGGAGACCAATATGAGTAAAAATAAACCGACCGCCAGCCAAACAAGCGTTGGTCTGGCGGTTCTTTTATAGGGTTGATTCAATGCTGCTCCGCGCTTAGTTGGTAGCCCCGGTCAGGAGTGGTGCTATATTCTGCTGGAACGAGGCTTCGTCCAAATTATACAGTTGCTGATAGAACTTTTGCGCCGATTGGGTCAAATCGTAATTCGGGAATCGGTCAGGATGCAATATGGCAGCCAACCATTCCAAACCCAAAGCCCAGCGCGTGTCTGGTTGGTCGTAGGAATAAATATCCGCCGCCATACCATAAAGCTTACCGTTTTTAACCGCCTCGAGCTCCTGCCATTGCGGATCGGCCTTCAGCTTCTCAACCACTTCCGGGATGGAGAGAGTATAGGCAGTAACCACGATGACCTCGGGGTTCCAGGCAGCGACCTGTTCGAGGGAGACCTTCGTCCAACCTTTGTCAAGTGGAGTATCCTTCCAGACCGGGTTCCCACCCGCCAACTCCACGATGGTGGTCTGCATCCAGGAAACCGGCGCGACATTGAACGCGATCGCCCCATCAGATTCATTGTAATAGAGCAGCAACGTGTCGGGTTTTTCCTCCTCGGTCAGTCCCGTCAGCGCAGTCTTCACGCTCTCCTCGTTTTCCATAAAGAAGTTTGACAATACTTCGGCACGCTCTGGGTTCTGAAAAAGTTGACCCAAGGTCTGAAGGTCACGCGTGTATTGCTCGGGTGTTTCGAAATCTACATAAATATATGGGATCTGCAAGGTGTCCAAGCCAACTCCCAGATCAGGGTTGGTAGTTTTCATGATCACACAATCAGGCTGAAGCGCTGCAATCTGCTCTGGTCCAGCGGTTCGGTCAATGGATTGCTTGGATGCATAATCCATATCAACCATCTTGATAAACGCTTCACTCTTCTGGTTCATCGCGGCAATAGCGATTATGTTCGTGCTGGTCTCGGGAAAGGTATAAACCGCGTCTGCCACCATAAAGACTCCCTTACCCACCAACGCGATTCGTTCAGGGACTTTATTAAAGCTCACCTCACGACCCAGTGCATCGACAACAGTAAAGCTTTCCGCTGGTGCGTTGGTTGATTCAGTGACCGGGTAAGGCACGGCTGGTGCTTCGGTTGGAGCACCGACAGGAGCTTCAGTCAGCACAGTGGTTGGCGCGGTCGCCGGCGTTGATGCCACACAGGCTGTGAGCGCGAGTGTAACAACGGTCAGGATCAGAAACAACTTTGATTTCATAAACTCTCCTCTTCTTTCATGTAAGTACTACTCAATGATTGAGTAGTTACCATTGTATCATAGCAACTATGCAATTCTCGTCCTAAACTTCCCTGGGATATAATTCGAGAAACAGACCATGCCACGCAGCAATTTCTCACCTCCTTCGATCGATTACGCTCTGCTCGGTTTCCTCATCTCCAAGCCTATGCATGGTTATGAACTGCACCAGGTCATTCAGAAAACCCCCGGCCTGTATCGCGTTTGGACGCTTAAGCAAGCCTCGTTATATGCCAAGTTGGAAAAATTGGAGAAAGCCGGACTGATTTTTTCGACCACCGAGCCTTCCCCCACCTCCTCGCCACAGCGCAAGTACTTACACATCACTGAGGCGGGAAAAACCGCTTTTGAAGATTGGGTCAACCAACCCGTGCTGAAATCCCGCTTTATGCGGCAAGAGTTTCTGGCCAAGCTCATTCTCGTCCGCCAGTTGCAGCCAAATCGCTTGCCAGAGGTACTCTCAAAGCAAATCGAAGTGACTAAAGAATGGGTCAGCAATCTTGAGCGTGACCTTGAGCAACATCAATCTCCTGACACCATTGAGGATCGATGGGTCAGTTCTTTTCGCCTCCTGCAAGGCCGCGCGATTTTGGATTGGCTGCAAGAGGTCATTTCAATACTCTCGCAACACCCCACCAGTCCGGACACATTCAAGCAAATTTCTACTCGTTAACCTATGTTAACCTGTAAGGGAGCTGGCGTTTTACTCTCTGGCCTTCAGCATCTCATCCATACGCAGGATGGACAAAGCCAGATACAAGTTGAAGCGCATCTCGCCGTCAGCCAGATTGGTTTCGAGGATCTCTTCGATGCGTTGGATACGATATTTCAACGTGTTGATGTGAATATTGCAGTCGATAGCTGTTTTTTGCAGGTGACCTGAGTTGAGCAGATAAAACCTTAGTGTTTGTAAAAACTCGGTCCCTTTTTCTTGATCGTAACTGATGAGCCTGCTCAACTGAGACTGCATATATTCCTGCATGGCAGGATAATTCTTACCCTGCAACAAGACTGACAAGAGGCCAAGATCCTCAAAGGCCATGATTCCTCCCGCCTTCTTAGTTTGGCGCAATGCCCTCAAGGCAGTTTCGGCTTCTTTGAATGCACTTTGAATGCCTGAGATACTTCTTGTCGCCTGGCTAATTCCAACCGAAAACGTCAGTTCGGGCAGCAGTGTTTGCAGTTCTTTTTGGATATCCTTGGCCAACTGGATCTCCAGTGAGCGATCTTTGTCACTCTCGATCGGCAGCAACATGACCACACTGTCGCTTTGAATGACAGCCATGATGTTTGAATAATACCGTGTGCCCACCTTCTCAGATACCCGCAGCAGGTGGTGCTTGATGTCCAGGGCTTCTGTATCAGACCAGTGCGCGTTATAGATAGCCTCAGAGAAATTATCAAAGTCGAGGATCATGACCACTTGCGGTCCGTTGAGGTTGACCTTATTCATGGTTGCACGGTTTATCACGGCTTGTTCCGATGGGAAGCGGCCATAGATCAAGTCCTCCAGAAAATCCCCAGCCAGACGCTGTTCTACGCTGTGGGCAACTTCAAGCTTAAGATACTCAAGCGCTACCACTATCGACGCCTGCTCCAAAGTGGTTATTTGGTTTTCACTCAATTCCCCATCAGTTTCCAAGGCTAACACAAAGCCCATCAACTTGTTACCGGCAACCACAGGAGCAATCATCCTGGATTGACGTGGATCAGTATCGCGTTGGGGCGATATGCGCACGGTGTGGTGTCCATCCCGTAGCTGCCGCACCTGCTCAGCATAATATTTATTCCACCAAATATCACTTGTGGTCAGTTTCGGCCAGGGAGAACCGGGTAAATCGAGATGCGTTAAGGCTTTAGGGTAAGCAGTGACCAACGTCTCGCGTTGAGTGTCTTCGATCGCGATGGGAACCAGTACAAGCTCAGCCAGTGTATCCGCTATTGCCTGAATACCTTTGTTGCGCAACACCAGATCAAGAAATTTTTCATTCACTTGTTTTGCGTTGGAGAGACCCTCTGCGAAGACCTTTTCCTGTTCGAATAGACGCGCATTCTCGATCGCGATGGCGGCCTGAGTGCCAAGGGAAGTAAGCAGGTCCATTTGGCCAATATTAAATGCATCCTTTTTTCGACTAGCTCCAAATAAGACCCCGACAAGAACATGGCGGGAAATCATGGGCACGCTGATTATTGATTCTATCCCCTCCGTCGAGGCTTGATATGACACCAAATCTGATTTGGGGATAGCTTTGCTGGTGTAGCTTTTTACCAGTTTTGGTTGGCCAGTTTGAGCGACTAATCCGCCTACTCCTTCGCCATATTTCAACACCATCTTTCTAAGTTCGTCGGCGCGTGTGCCTTCTGTGATCACCACACGCACTTCTTTAGCTTTTTCGTCAGCTAATGATAGGTAACTGAGGTCACATTGCAGTAAAAGACAGGTTTTTTCCACGATGGTCTTGAGCACTTGGTTTAAGTCAAGTTGTTGGGAGATTTCTTTATTGATCTCCTGGAGTGCAACAGCTTCCCGTTGCAGTTTTGCAATCAGTTCCGAGTCGAGCAAGCTTTCAGTAGTCAGGCAGACGTTATCCCGCAGCGCAGCAAGGATGGACTCCTCAGACTCAGAAAATTCACGATCAGCTTCGCATCCGATCAGCCAAATCCCAAAATTCCACTTTTCACTGACCAGTGGGACGATCAGCCCACTCACACAATTCATTGAGTCCATGACTTCCATGATGTGGGGATCCTTGCAAAGTGAGCGGTTTTCCCAGCTAATCGAGCGCCGGCCTTCCCATAATGAGGAGATATATGGGCTGCCCAGTGGAATACCCAACCCAGCTGGATCACGCCCGTCCCATGTAGCCGGAGAGAGCTCTCTTTCCGTTGAAAGCAAGAAGATAATGCTGCTCTCCACTTTTAACACGACACGGGCAATATGGGCAGCCTCAAACAAGGCATGCTTCATCTTTGTGCCTGAGATCAAGCTAATCAGAGCTTTTGATTTGATTTGCGGCATGCATCCCTTTCGATTGTGTAGAACCGAAGTTAATTATAGAAGGGAATACCCAGTTTTGCGAATTGGACATTCCCTTCATTTCTAAAAGCAGACAAATCAAAAAGCTACTTATACGAGTAAAAACCTTCACCGGACTTTCTGCCAAGTAAACCAGCTTTGACCATTCTGCGTAAGAGTGGCGGGGTGGCATAGCGCGGGTCGCGGAATTCCTCGTAAAGGGTATCCTGGATGAACATGACAACATCCAAACCTATCAAGTCGGCTAATGCGAGCGGTCCAAGTGGGTGGTTGAGACCTAACTTGATGCCGTTATCGATATCATCGCGGGTGGCCAAACCTGCGTCGAACCAGCGGATCGCCTCACAGAGATAGGGGATGCATAGCAGATTGACGATGAATCCCGGACGATCCTTGACGTGTACAAAGGTCTTGCCAACCTTCGCAGCAATTTCAGAGGCGAGGGCTACAATCTCGGGCGATGTCTTGATACCCTGGACAACCTCTACCAGTGCCATGACCGGCACGGGGTTGAAAAAGTGCATTCCAACTACCCGCTCAGGCCGCTTTGTGGCAGAAGCAATATCTGTGATGCTAATGGAGGAGGTGTTACTGGCCAAAACCGTCTCTGGTTTGCAAACATTGTCGAGCTTGGCAAAGATCGCCTTTTTCTCCAGCAGGTTCTCAATGGCAGCTTCCACCACCAGGTCACAATCGCACAAATCCGCTAACTCATCAGCCAGGGTTATCCTGGTGAGGCAGTCAATGCGGTTTTCCTCTGTAAGCTTTCCCTTCTCAACTCCTTTTGTCAGAGATCTGTCGACATTTTTTAAACCCCGCTCAGTTAATTCCTTGGTTATGTCATAAATGACCACCTGATATCCGGCTTTCAGCATGACCTCAATAATGCCCGAACCCATCTGTCCACAACCAACTACACCAACTTTTTTGATTGATTCAAGCTCCATGTTTCACCTTTCCCTTTATAAAAAGCCCGCCAACCTTTGGGTCATCGGGCTGGTTTTCATCCTACCGATCTCATTTTTCGTGGTTGCTTAAAGGGACCAGGTCGGATCTGCCTTGAGTTGCATAAGCTCGGGTCTAAAGATGCGCGCATCCATCAGTTTTAGTTCACCATTAATGAAAGGCTTGAACTCCATCTGATCAAGAATGTCTTTTTGTAAATCGACGCCAGGTGCGATCTCAACCAATTCAAGACCTTCCGATATCAATTTAAAGACACAACGCTCAGTGACATAGTAGACTTCCTGGCCAAATCTCACAGCTGTCTTCCCGGAGAATGTGATGTGCTCAACCTGATCAACAAATTTCTTAATTGAACCTTCCTTGTCGATGACCAGTTTGCCATCTTCCACATGTATCACACACCCGCCGGCTGTAAAAGTACCGACGTAGACAACTTTCTTGGCATTTTGGCTGATATTAATAAAGCCACCAGCACCAGCCAGTTTTGGTCCAAACTTACTCACGTTGAGATTGCCGTTTTTGTCCGCCTGAGCTAAACCCAGTGATGTAAGGTCAAGGCCTCCCCCATCGTAGAAATCGAATTGATAAGGCTGGTCGAGCAAACAAGTAATGTTGGTGGCCGCTCCAAAGTCAAGCCCTCCAGCAGGAATGCCGCCGATGGTGCCAGGTTCTGTGGTCAATTGCATCATATCCATAACGCCTTCTTCATTAGCCACATTAGCCAAGCCTTCCGGCATGCCAATTCCGAGGTTCACAATTGTGTTAGGACGAAGCTCAAACACGCCTCTGCGGGCAATGATCTTGCGTTCATCGAGCACCAGTGGCATCACACTGGTAGTAGGCACACGAATTTCGCCAGAATAAGCCGGATTGTATTGCGTTCCGAAGGTTTGCATGTGGTTGATAGGCTGCGCCACCACAACTTTATCTACCAACAATCCAGGTATCTTCACATTGCGGGGGTTGAGCGTATCTTTTTCGGCGATTCGTTCAACTTGTACGATAACAGTACCCCCCGAGTTGTGGGCAGCCATTGCTATAGAAAGGACTTCCAGTGTGAGTGCTTCTTTTTCCATGCTGATATTGCCGGTGATATCAGCCGTGGTTCCCCTGACGATGGCCACATTAACCGGTGGCAATTTGTAGGCAAGATACTCGTTTCCGTCAAATGTGATGATTTCAATAATCTCTTCAGTCGTCATCGCATTGATTTTCCCACCAGAAATGCGGGGGTCTACGAAAGTTCCCAAACCAACCCGTGTAATCGTGCGGGGTCGCTTTGCAGCGATATCCCTGAACATGTGCGAGATCACACCTTGAGGCAGGTTGTATGCCTCCACTTTGTTTTCAATGGCAAGCTTCTGCAGCTTGGGTGCCAATGCCCAGTGCCCGCCAATCACACGCTTGATTAATCCCACATGCGCTAGGTGGTTAAGGCCGCGTTCCTTGCCATCACCCTGTCCTGCCGCATAGATCAGAGTCAGCCCGAGAGGATGTCCAGTTTCGAGAAACCTTTTTTCCAACTCAATTGCAACTTCTTCAGCAAAACCATTACCAACGAAACCATCAGTAGCAACTACGTCATTGTCCCGGATCAACTCAACAGCTTCGCGAGCAGACACGATTAGTTTGGTCATTGATCCCTCCTTTCCAATACACTTTATCCACTAAAGATCGGCGAATTCATTGAGATAAGATTCGCGTTTGAAGTTATACAGTGCATAACGCAAGGTTTTTAGTTTTTTAAGGATGTCATCTTTCTTAGTTTTTGGAGTAGTCACCAGCATCTCAATGGCAAACTTTTTCTCACCTTTGGCGTGTTCCGCGAAGAGCTCCTCCAGGGGAATGAGAATCTTTTGGTTGATCTCAGCTGCCCAGGAGGCAACATCAGCCGTGGATTTGTCCTTTTCTTCAGCGGCGATGAATTTATCCAGCTGGTCATACCAGGTATTTAATGTACTCTCAAATCCAGCGTCAGGATTTTTTACGAATTCGATCATGATTACTCCGTTTTCCAGTCTTCCCAATCAGATTAAGGAAGCCCACAGGTTAACAAATAGGATTGTTCGCATAGGGTAGCATGCTATTTCAGATCTCAGACCCAAACACCACCCGTCTATTGTTACACACAAGGATAGGGCAAAAGATGATGCTTCCGCCCTATCCTATTCAACACTTCTATAGTACCGGTGACCCAGCCGCTACGAGCGCCAGGCCGACTCCAATAGCTACCGCGTTGGCAATCAACTGGTTCCAAATCGAAACCCACATGATATCGCGGTACGACTCCTTATGGGTGGTACCAACAACATTGAAAAGGGTGATGATGGCACCATTGTGGGGTAAGGTATCCAGCGCACCACAAGCGATGGTGGAAATACGATGACCCAACTGAGGATTGACACCCAACTCGAGATACTTCGCGGCTAATGCGTTCAAGGCAATGGTCAGACCGCCAGAAGCCGAGCCAGAAACACCAGCCAACAGGTTGGTGGAGACGGCCAGGCTGATAAGCGGATTGCCTGGGATGGCAAGCACAAGATTTTTGAAAACCTCGAAGCCAGGAGCCGCAGCAACCACGGAACCAAACCCAACGACAGAGGCGGTATTGAACATAGCAATAGTCGCTTCAGTGGCGCCAGAAGCAAGCGTCTTGGGCTTGTTCGCCAGACGTTTCCACCATAAAGCCAGCCCTACAATAACACCTAACGCCAGAGCAAAGGCTACATTCAATTTCGCTATGTTGAGCGTTAAGACTGTGACAGCCAATGGCAATAGAGCTAGATATGGATTGGGAAGATCGGCACCTTCGGGAGGCATATAGTCATTGGGACCAGGTACAAACCCTTTTCCCTCAGCAGCGTATTGCTTTACTCTACGATCGAGGTAAACCTGACCAATCACCCACATGACAAGACCAGCAATAACCCCGGTAATAGGAGCAGCAAAAGCATCGGTTCCGAAATACGTGGTGGGGATAATGTTCTGGATCTGGGGGCTTCCAGGGAAGGCTGCCATAGTGAACGAGAACGAACCCAAGGCGATTGCACCAGCAAGCAGGTGTTTTGGGATATTAGCTTCCTTGAAAAGAGCCATACCCAGGGGGAACATGGTGAAAACTACAACGAACAGGCTAACACCGCCATAGGTCAAAACGGCACAAGCAAGGACGACGGCAAGCATCGCGAATCGAGGGCCAACGCCTTTGATGATCCAGCGTGCGATCGATTCAGCTGCACCTGAGTCCTGCATGATCCGACCTAATATAGCGCCGCCCATGAACATCGGGAAGTAATTCTTGATGTAGCCAACTGCACCGCTCATGAAGGTGTCAAGATAGGCGGGAACAATGTCCATCCCGCTGAGCAAGGCAATGAAAATGGCAGCGACAGGAGCCATCACGATTAGGTTTAGGCCCTTGAAGGCTGTGTAGATTAACAACGCCAGCCCAAGAATAAGAACTAAGAATTGCAATACAGGAACCATGTAGAAAAATTCTCCTTTCGAAAATAATCACATAATGAGTGTGTGAAGCACAAATTTAGCCTATATCAAGTTCTTATATCGCTGTCTTTTATGCCCGCTCAAGAATTGCAGCGGTGCCCATCCCTCCTCCAATGCATAATGTTGCAAGACCAAATTGCAGGTTACGCTTGATCATTTCGTGCAACAAAGTCACAATAATGCGGCTGCCAGAAGCACCCACAGGATGACCAAGGGCAATCGCGCCCCCATTGACGTTAAGGATTTCATCTGGAATCTGCAGCTCACGGCCGACCGCAAGAGCCTGAGCAGCAAAGGCTTCGTTTGCCTCGACCAATTGAATATCAGTCATGATAAGACCGGCTCGTTCCAACGCTGTCCTGGAAGCTTCGACAGGACCAAGGCCCATAAACGCAGGATCAAGGGCAGCAGCGCCGTAAGAGCGAATTTTGGCAAGAATAGGCAAACCAAGTGCTTCAGCTTTGGTCCTGCTCATCAGCACAAGGGCGGAAGCACCGTCGTTGATACCAGAAGCGTTACCGGCCGTAACTGTGCCGTCTGGTTTGAAGGCTGGTCTCAGTTTGGCGAGCGATTCATAAGTCGCACCGTAGCGAATGAATTCATCCTTATTGAAAAGGATCGGGTCGCCTTTTTTCTGAGGGATCTCAACAGGCACAATTTCCGCGTCAAACTTACCGGCTTGCTGGGCCGCTTCGGCTTTGTTCTGGCTCCACACGGCAAATTTATCCTGTTCTTCCCGCGTAATCCCGTAGCGAGATGCTACGTTCTCAGCGGTGATGCCCATATGATAATTATTGAAAACATCGGTCAATGCATCCTGGATCATAGTATCGATGATCTGCCCATGGCCCATGCGTAAGCCCTTACGCGCATTCATAATGGCATAGGGGGCTGTGGACATCGACTCCACGCCGCCCGCAATAATTGTCTCTGCGTCGCCAAGTTTGATTGCCTGTGTGGCGAGCATGGCTGCTTTCATACCAGAACCGCACAGCTTATTGACAGTGAAAGCAGGAACTGAATCTGGAATGCCACCCCAGATAGCACTTTGTCGAGCAATTCCTTGTCCCATCCCTGCGGGCAATATATTACCCATGATGACTTCGTCTATTTGGCTGGGTTGAATACCAGCTCGCCTGACCGCTTCTCTTACAACGACTGCGCCGAGCCTTCCTGGAGTGATATCTCCAATCGTGCCCATAAAATTACCAATCGCGGTACGACAAGCAGATACAATAACGACATCGCGCAATTCAGTCATAAAACCTCCAATTTATATTTGAACAAGGAATACATTTTCTTAATAAATATTTAATCTTTATTCTATAATTTGTTCATCAAACTGCTTTGTCTTTAATAGCAGACTAATCTGAATTTCTTTTGTCTACTTTAGATAACTCACGGTATCGGTTGGTCTGTAAAATTACTTTATGAACTTAGGCAAACTGCTCAACCCCAAAAAACCTGAAATAATCGTCACCTGCGAAAAATGCGGTAAAAGAGAAGCCCGCGTCCTTTCAGTCATGCTTGATAATGAAAATGAAGTGTACAATCTGCGATGGTGGGTGCCAATCCTGGTAGTTATCGGGGTCGGCATTGTCGCCTATCAGTACGCTCCGAAGGTTTTACACATTCCAGGCGCGATCCTATTGGCAGCAACAGGTGTATATTTTGCTTATAAAGTCATTCAGGAACGTAAAAATATCGTCCCAGGTAAAGAAATCTATTGTCATGCCTGTTATCATTTCTGGTGGGAAAAACAAGTAGATGGCAAAACCGTGAAAATTACCGCGCGAGAGGGAAAGAAGAGAACCACGAACTTTTGATTGATCTCTGTTTGGTGTGCTTTTCGGCATCCAGATACGTCCAACTAAATTAGTCCAGCTCAAGCTTCAGCTCCGGTGCCCTGCATGACCGTCTTGGTTTACTTCGGTGCTTGTAAACTCATTTTGACCCGCCCTCCTCGGCCGCTTAGTGTAAAATATGGGTTGAGTCACAATCAAACAGGAGGAACAGTTTGGGTAAATTCTCACGCGACAAAGTTGTCACAAAACAGCAGGTGATCAACAAATTTCAAAACGGCATGACTATTATGCTGGGTGGTTTTAATAAAGTAGGAGCGCCAGGAACTCTGTTCAAGTATCTTTACGCGAGTTCTGCCACCAATCTGACTCTCATCTGCAACAACTGCAGCAACGATCCGGCTGGCATCTGGTATCCAGCCTCCCAGGTTATCCATGATGGCCGTGTCAGCTGCCTCAAGATCTCCTTTACGCGTACGAACACCGAGTTACTTAGTTTCTATGAGAGCAAAGCTCTGGCGATCGAAATGATTCCCCAAGGCACATTGGCAGAACGCATCCGTGCAGGAGCATACGGTCTTGGCGGCATCCTGACCGCTGTTGGCGTGGGAACGCTGCTTGCTGAGGGCAAATCAGTGATCACAGTTGAGGGTCGCGATTACTTGCTTGAATTGCCTCTACGAGCGGATATTGCTCTGGTTAAAGCCTCTGTCGCCGACATCATGGGCAACGCCATCTGCCGGGCAACCTCCAAGAATTTCAATTCATTGATGGCACCCGCCGCTGACTTCACCATCATGGAAACCGATAAAATCGTGCCCTTTGGTGAGCTTGACCCTGAGTCCATTGACATTTCTGGCATCTTTGTTGACATGGTAATCCAAAGCGAAGGGGTAACACGATGAGCGACGTCAGAGAATTTATTGCCAGGAATGTCGCCGCTTTACTGCGCAACGGGGATGTCATCAATCTTGGGGTTGGTATTCCCACCCTGACCACCCAATTCTTACCTGAAGGGGTCGAAGTATTTGTGCAGGCTGAAAATGGCATCATTGGCTGTGGTCCCGAAGCCATTGGAGATGAAATTGACCCGGATGTGATTGACGCTGGCGCAAAATACATCACTGTCCTGCCAGGTGGATGGTACTTCGACAGTGCTATCTCCTTTGGCATCATCCGTGGTAGTCACCTGGACGCCACCATCCTTGGCGCGCTTCAGGTGGACGAAAAGGGCAACCTGGCCAATTGGTATGTGCCAGGTAAACTGCTTCCCGGACCTGGCGGTGCAATGGATCTGGTAGCTGGTGCTAAAAAAGTAATCGTCGCCATGGAACACACCACCAAGTACGGCGAACCAAAGGTGTTGAGTGAATGCACCTTGCCGCTTACCTCTATTGGTACGGTCACTACCATCGTCACCGAATTGGCCATCCTAAACCGGACGTCTCAAGGTCTGGAAATTGCCGCCATCGCGCCGGGAGAGACCGTTGAAAGCGTCAGAGCCAGGACTGGTTGTACGCTTTACTTGCCAAAAGATGGCGAACCCAGGACGATGATTCAGTAAAGTTTCTGAATTGGCGGCTTGCCAAACCACTTATTTTGGTCGGCAAAGAGCAACAGCAATAACCAAAAAGAGCTAAAGGCAAAACCAGCCAAGACATCGCTCAAGTAGTGCACTCCGAGGTAGAGCCGGCTGAAACCGACTAACAAGGTTAACACAATTGCACCCACAAGCAGCGCCAGGCGCGCTGCTTTTTGTTTCAGTAAGGGCATCAGCAGATAA
>JBASOE010000021.1:0-7793 GCA_049657925.1 Anaerolineaceae bacterium | reverse complement strand
TGTTTCAAGGTCTCTCCTCTTGCTGCAGAATTTTCCACCAGTTTTTCCTGTTGAATCACTTCTATGTTTGCGATTGCCGCCGCGCAAGAGACCGGGTGACCTGTGTAAGTCATGCCTCCAAAGAAGGTTTTGTCTTTGAAGTAATCAAAGATTTCACGTCGCATGGCAACCGCTCCCAGCGGGGCATATCCTGAGGTGAGACCTTTTGCCATGGTGAAAATGTCAGGTTTCACATCCCAATGTTCCATGGCAAACATCTTCCCAGTCCGGCCAAAGCCTGTCATCACTTCATCAAGAACCATCAGAATCTTGTAATGATCACAAATTTCCCTCACCCCTTTTAAGTAACCATCCGGTGGAATGATGATGCCATTAGTCCCGGTAACAGGTTCAAGCAGGATGGCAGCGATCTTATCCGCACCCTCAAAACGGATGACTTCTTCCAGGTTATCAAGGTAAGCCTGCGCATAAACTGAATCAGGCACCAGTCCGCGACCTTTAAAGAACACAGATCGATAGCGGAACGGATCCAGAAAGTGCACGACCCCTGGCATAACTGCCGGCTCCCAATGCAAACGCCGGCGATCACCGGTGAGCGCCATCGCTCCCATCGTCGCCCCATGGTAGGAGCGGTAACGTGTCAGGATTTTAACTTTTCCAGTGTAATCCCGTGCGATTTTGACGGCATTTTCGTTGGCATCAGACCCCCCCAGTGTGTACAAAAAGTGATCCAGACCGTCTGGGGTAATCGTTGCCAACTTTTCGCCCAGCAAAGCCTTGGGCTTTGATATCATGTGCGGACCAACAAAGGGCAGTTCGTTGATCTGGTCGATCATGGCTTGTTTGACATGCTTGTTTCCGTGCCCGATGTTGACACACATCACCATCGAGTTGAAATCCAGATAGCGCTTGCCAGAACAGTCCCAAAAATAAACCCCTTCTGATTTCTCGACATTAATCACCGAGGGGCTTTGCTGCATTGACCATGTCCAAAAATTATGTTTCATGGCGAGTTCAGTTAAATCATCTTGTGGCATACTCGTTCTTCTCTCCTGATGTTAAGCAATGATTAACGCAATCCTATCATAATCCAGCTATATTTAGCATATAATCAACCAACATCTTATGGGAGCGAGTGAGAAAAATGGAAATAGCCAATAAAGCACTGAACTACTTTACCGATCATTTTGACGAGAAAATCGACCAATATTGCGACTTTCTGCGCATCCCCTCTGTTTCTACTGATCCGCAACACAAGGCCGACATGGGCAGAGCAGAAGCCTTCCTGACAAATTTACTGAGCTCATTGGGTTTGTCTGTGCAGTCCTTCCAGACCCCTATCCATCCAATCATTTATGCGGAAAAACTGGATGCCGGTGCGGATGCCAAGACTCTGCTGATTTATGGTCATTACGATGTGCAACCAGCAGACCCGCTGGAAGAATGGGTCACACCGCCTTTCGAACCTACCATCCGCGGTGAGAACCTCTACGCTCGCGGCGCTTCAGACATGAAAGGTCAGGTAATGGCATGCCTGACAGCGCTCGAAGCAGTGGTCAAAACCTCCACCTTGCCCATCAATGTCAAGTTCTTGATTGAGGGAGAAGAAGAAATCGGTTCGCCATCACTCGATCACTTCATCAACACCCATCGCGAACTTCTCAAATGCGATATGGTGTTGAACACCGACTCAGGTATGATTTCTGCCCACTCCCCCACTATTGTTTACGGTTTGCGCGGTTTGGTTTATTTTGAATTGCGCATCGATGGCCCAAAAGCTGACCTACACTCAGGCATTTTCGGTGGTAACGTTGCCAATCCTGCCATCGTTCTGAGCGAGATTATCGCCAGGTTGCATAATCCGGACGGCTCAGTTGCCATTCCTGGTTTCTATGACAAGGTTTTGGAGCTCACACCCGAGGAAAAAATAAAGATTTCAGCTGCGCAGGAATTTGAAACCGATATGCTTGGCGTGACAGGAGTACCCAGGTTGTACGGCGAAGCTGGTTTCACCCCACTGGAACGTGCTGGCGCGCGCCCTACGTTGGATGTTAACGGTTTCTATTCCGGTTTTATCGGTGAAGGTGCTAAAACTATCATTCCTGCTTATGCCAAGGCCAAAATCTCCTGCCGTTTGGTTCCCAACCAGGAACCTGACGAAATCTACGGTCTGATCCAACGCCACATAGCCAGTCTGGTGCCGAATACAGTCAAAGCTATGCTCTTCAAACATTCCGGCGGTCCCGCTTATTTGGCCGATGATGCTCCTGGCGTCGAGAATCTCACAAAAGCGCTTGAAAAGACTTGGAATCAACCGGTTACCTTCAAACGCGAAGGTGGTTCAGTACCAGTCGCGACGACCATGCAACGCATGTTGGGTGTTAAATCCATGTTGACTGGCTTTGGCTTACCCGATGATGCCATCCATTCGCCAAATGAGAAACAGCACTTGCCGACCTGGAAATTAGGCGTGAAAGCGTTGATCCGCTTTTTATTAAGCTTCGGAGAATAGCCTTGAAATCTAACAATTCAGAATTGCGCTTGCCTACCTATGGTGGGCAGGCTGTCATAGAAGGCGTCATGATGCGTGGCAAGCGAAATCTTGCCATGGCTTGCCGCACCCCCGAAGGCGACATTGTCACCTTTCAAGAAGACCTGCCGGAACTCTACCGCTCCAAATGGATGAAAGTCCCCTTCGTCCGTGGTGTCATCAGCCTGTGGGATTCGTTCGGGTTGGGCATGCGCATGCTGACTAAATCCGCCAATGTTCAGACGGGTGAAAATGAAAAGATCGAGGGTGCCGGCATGTTCCTTACCGTGGCATTTTCACTTCTCCTAAGCATCGGTATCTTCTTTTTACTTCCCGCCTTCGTCGCAGATAGGCTGGATAGCCTGCTCAATCTCGGTCATTGGTGGTCAAACGCAATTGAAGGATTAATTCGTTTGCTCATCTTGATTGTTTATCTGTGGGCGGTGGGCAAAATGCCTGAGATCAAGCGCGTCTTCATGTACCATGGTGCTGAACATAAAACCATCAATGCCTTCGAAGCGCACATTCCCCTCACCCCCGAGTCGGTTCAGACACAAACCACCCTCCACCCACGCTGTGGCACCTCTTTTATGCTGACCTTAGTGCTGCTCTCCATCCTGGTGTTCTCATTGGTCGGACCAATGCCTGTGCTTTGGCGAATGGTTTCGCGCATCCTCATGCTGCCCTTTTTGGCTGGATTGGCTTACGAGTACATCCGCTGGGCCGCAAGAGCTATGGACCATTCCAAACTAATTCGCTTATTGATTACTCCCAATCTTTGGCTGCAAAAGCTTTCCACTCGTCAACCTACTCTGGAAATGTTGGAGGTCTCCATCAAAGCTTTTGAATTAATGCTTTCCAAGGAAGAACCGGTCAGCTAACGAGACAATAATGAGAACCTGGCAGCACGTCACCTTGGGCATATTGATTGGCTTATTGTTAGGGGGCGTGCTGTTGCTTTCAATCGACGCAAGGCAAGGCGATCCAATTCTGATTATTACTCAGACCCCCAAAGCCTTTATCGAGGTAAATGTTGCCGGGTCAGTTGTGGTGCCCGGTGTTTACAGACTTAAACCCGGTCACCGTGTCTACGATGCCATTGCAGCTGCTGGAGGTGCGAGTGATACTGCAGACTTAGCCCGACTCAATTTGGCGGCATTTCTTGAGGATGGGCAACGTGTATTCGTTCCCAGCCTGCTTTCTGAAGGTGTGACATCATCTCCCCAAACCCCGGGTCAACCCATAAACCTGAACAACGCCTCGATTGAGGCATTAATGACATTGCCAGGTATTGGTGAGATTAAAGCGCAAGCGATCATCGACCAACGCAACAGTCTCGGATCTTTTTCAGCCCTGGATCAACTTCTCGAGGTGGAAGGCATCAGTCAAAAGCTATTGGATGACCTTCGCCCGTTGTTAAGCCTCGAGCCTTGAGCAGTCTGTTTGCTTACCTTCTCAGGCAGGTATAATTCGTAACATGAATATCAACGAACAACTTACCAAACATCTACACGCAGCAATGAAAGCCAAGGACGAACGTCGCAAATGGACCATCCGCATGCTGATATTTGCAATCAAATTGGCTGAAGTCGAGAAAGGCGCTACCTTGACTGACACCGAATTTCTGGCTGTCGTTCACAAGGAAATCAAGACCCGTAAAGACACCCTCATAGACGCGCACAAGGCAAAACGCGAGGACGTCATCCGCGATACCGAGACAGAAATCAGTGTGCTTCAGGAGTATCTGCCCGATCAATTGGACGCTGCCAAGCTGCAGGACATGGTAAACGAAGTCATCCTGCAAGTTGGCGCAACTTCGCCTAAAGAAATAGGCAAGGTGCTAAAAATCCTTCTGCCTCTTCTGGCTGGTCGGGCTACGAATGCCGAGGCAAGCCGGGTGGTAAAAGAAACGCTCGAAAAGGCAGCTTAACCTTGTCAACTAAGGCTACTAAAACCAAACAAAGAGGTTCCCAATTGGCGCGAGCGGGCAAGGTAATCTTATTCCTTGTGGTCTGCACTTTGGCTTTTTTTGCCATTACCTTGCCTGACATGTTGGCGAAAAACGAAGAAATTATAACGGTTGGATCAGTAGCCACCCAGGAAAGATTTGCCCCTTATTCGATTAATTTCGAATCCAAGATTTTTACTGAGCGTGCCCGTAAAGAAGCCGCGGCTGCCGTACAGCCCATCTATCTGCCATCAGACCCATTTATTGCCCGTGAACAACTCCAAAAACTAAGTTCGGCGATTAATTACATCTCATCTGTGCGTGCAGACTCACTGGCCAACCCTGAACAAAAGCTGATTGATCTTCAAAACATGACTGTTTTCAAATTACCTGCTGAAGATGCCAATCGCATCCTAAACCTTGAAGCAGATGACTGGACAGCCATTAGTGCCGAAGCCAATCGGGTACTTGAACTTGTGTTGAGGGATAACATCCGTGCTAATGCCGTATCCGAATACAGGGATAGCCTGCCTGCCAAATACGGTCGAGCCTTTCTACCCAATGAGACGATTGCGATCACCTCTCTCATTTCGCAATTGATCGTTCCAACCAGCCTCTACAGCGAAGAACAGACCGCCGCGGCACGTGAAGCAGCCCGAAACATGATTGAACCAGTCACCCGCCAGATCATCAATGGTGAGGTGTTGCTTCGACGAGGTCAGATCGTCAAAGAAGAAGATCTCGAAGCTCTGAATGTGTTTGGTTATAGCAATCCGACTAACCCAACCAATCAACTGATCCGTTCTGGGATTGTTGTTGCCATTTTCGCAGCAATCGTTGTGATTTATTATCGACGTCACGCCGACCGTTCATTCGTGTCATTCAAATCAATTGTTCTGATCAGCAGTCTTTTCCTGCTATTCCTTGGTTTGGCACGCTTCCTGATCATCGACCGTACAGTTTTGCCTTACCTGTATCCTTTCGCAGCCTTTGGCATTACTGTTGCGATTGTTTTCAACACCGAATTGTCGGTTATTCTGACTCTTGGATTGGCTGTATTGACTGTTTTTGGTAAGAGTCGTGAAGCCGAACTGCTGGTTTACTTCATACTGCCTTCCATTGCCGGTATTCTGGCAATTGGACGGGCACGACGCCTGAGTTCTTTCATCGTGGCTGGTCTCCTCACCAGCCTGACCGCCATAGGCGTTGTCTTCGCTTTTCGATATGCGGATATGACTACAGATCTGGCTGGTTTCAGCACACTCATCGCCTCAGCTGGTTTCAGCGGTCTGGCATCTGCCAGTTTGGCAATTTTAGTGCAACAAATCCTGTCAGCTATCCTCGATTTACCGACAGCTCTACAATTGCTGGACATATCAAGGCCAGACCATCCTTTATTGCAGCTGATTCTCCGTAACGCGCCAGGATCGTACCAACACAGCCTATTAGTCTCCAATCTGGCAGAACAAGCTGCTGAGGCAATCGGGGCGGATCGCTTGTTGGTTAGAGTCGGCACTTTGTTCCATGACGCAGGTAAGGCCAATAACCCACCGTTTTTCATCGAAAACCAGATGAAGGACAAAATCGACTCTCACGACACGTTGGACCCAACCGAGGCAGCTCGCACCATTATCTCCCATGTCACCGACGGCGTTGCGCTTGCTAAACGCTATCGCTTGCCCACTGCGGTGATTGATTTCATCCGCGAGCATCACGGCACCATGATTACCCGATACCAACTTGCCAAGGCTGTAGAGCTGGCTGGAGGGGATGAATCTGCCGTAAACATAGCCAACTTTACCTATCCTGGCCCAGCGCCTCGCTCTCGAGAAACAGCAATCCTAATGCTTGCCGATGGCACCGAAGCTCGTGCCCGCGCCAACTCCCCCAAGACCGATGAGGAAATTCGTAAGTTGATCGACGACACTATCAATTATTGCAAGGACCAACATCAACTTGACAATACTGACCTGACCCTCAAAGATCTCAACACCATTGCCAATGCTTTTTTCAACGCGCTTCAACGCTCCTACCACCCCAGAATTAAATACCCTGAGGCCAGGAATTTGGGTATTACCGAACCCATTAAGTTGTCCGAAACCATTGAGATAAAAACTGAAAGCCTCGAGGGAAACAAGTGATTTACATATCCATCCCCGTCAAAACTCGAAAATTGTTGGAAAAGTCCCGCTTTGAATTAGCCGCAAACGAGACCTTGCGTGCCTTGGGGTACGAAAATCTTTTGTCCGTCGTTGTGAAATTAACCGGAGATCGTGAAATACAAAAACTGAACAAACTCTATCGGGGCATCGATAAGTCTACGGATGTGCTCTCCTTCGAGAATGAATACACCGACCCTGAAAATGGTGAGCATTACCTTGGCGATATTATGATTTCAGTTGAAACTGCAGCGACTCAAGCGGAAGCGCATGGAAACACCTTGCAACACGAGATCGAAATGCTCCTGGTACATGGAGTCTTACATTTAGCCGGCCACGACCATGCCAACAAAAAAGAACGAGCCCAAATGGCAACACTGCAAGACCAGGTACTGACTAAGATTGGCAATCCGCTTCGCGAAAGCATCCTTTAAGTCAAAACAAAACCCAATCAGGTTTGGTATCTACCCTTAATCAGCGCTTCCTCTGGTAAAATCCCAATGCAGGCACAGTACTGATTTGTGTCAGGTTGATGTTATTGAGCTTACATTAAAATTAGGAGTTAATTAGGAGAATTTATGCACAAAGATTTTTTGGACATCATTGATTATACCCCCGAGGAGTTACAAAACCTATTGGATTTGGCAGTCGAACTCAAGAAGGAATATCAAGCTGGTGGCAACCAACCTGTCCTGAAAGGAAAAGTGTTAGCCATGATCTTCCAAAAACCTTCACTGCGCACCCGTGTCAGTTTCGACATGGCCATGCGCCACCTGGGAGGAGATGCCCTCTATCTCTCGCCGAATGAAATCGGCTTGGGAAAGCGCGAATCGATTGCGGATATCGCACGCGTGCTTGAAGGATATGTTCATGGGATTATGGCCCGTGTTTTCGAACATGCGCATGTGGTCGAATTGGCCAAATGGGCACATATTCCTGTGATCAACGGTCTCTCCGATTACTCTCATCCATGTCAAGCTTTGGCGGACATGCTCACGATCTACGAGAAATTCGGCACCACCAAAGGCCTAAATGTGACCTACGTGGGTGATGGCAACAATGTAGCGGTCTCTTTGATGCAAATTTGTGCCAAACTTGGCTCCAATTTCACTATCGCCAACCCGGTTGGATACGATATGCCGGCTGAGTCGATCGA
>JBASOE010000020.1:0-19374 GCA_049657925.1 Anaerolineaceae bacterium | reverse complement strand
AGCACTTTGCGGCTATCCTCCGTGAATTCGGGGTGAACGCTTTCATCGGGTAAGACGTAGCGATAACCGATCACCTTCGGGAAGGTAATCTCGCATGCGGCGCGTTCCTCAAGGGCACGCACCCGGGTGGGAGGGATGGTAGGTTTGGGTGTGCTCGGTCTGCCGGCACAGGGAATGAACGAGAAGCGTACGCCATAAACCTCGGCATACTCTGGTTCGTAGACTTCGATCTTTTCGGAGGTGCCGTTGGAACTGACTTCCTGAATCGTGGTGGCATGACTCATGCGGCGCAAACCGCGCCCAATTACCTGCTCGCACAGCAATTGGGTGCCGAAAGCCCGCACCCCCAGGATATGGGTGACCGTGCTGGCGTCCCAACCCTCCGTAAGCATGGAAACCGAGACCACACAACGAATCTGTTCGCCCAAACGGTCGCGCTTGCCGACGGTGTTCATCACTTCGCGCAATAGGTCTGCGTCAGTCAGTGCTTCAGGGTCCCGCCCGGGGAAGCGCAATCGATACTCACTCTTGAACTGCTCAATTTCACCCTGGGCGATTTCTTTAAATTCAGGTGAAAGGCTTTCTCCGCTTTCCAATTGTTGGCTATCCACCAGGATGGTGTTGGGCCTGGCCAACCACCTTCCATCTTCTACATTACTGAAAATGGAGAGCTTGCCGGGGACCAAGACTTGAGTGCCGTCTGAAAGCACCTTGCGCCACCCAGCGATAAAGTTGTAAACCATCTGTGAGACATTGGTGTTGTTGCACACCACAATAAACACGGGCGGCGTACTGCCTTTGGCGATTGCGTCGGGGTCTTTAGCCCAGGCGTCGTAGGTCTTTTGATAATTCGAGTAAAGGCTGGTCAGGGCCCCTTCAAGTTCGATCGGCAGACGTGGTTCATCGGGGATGGCTTCGGTGCGGCGCCCTTTCTTGGGGAGTTCATCGCGGATGCGCACCCACAGGTTGCGGTACACTGGCATGGTACCGCCCATCGCGTCGTCCGAAACGGGTACACGCGGCACTTTGACGATACCGCTTTCAATGGCATCGATGAGTGAGAAGTCAGAGACCACCCATCCGAACAGCGTGCCTTCAGGATAACCGGAACCTTTGAGAAAGAAGGGTGTGGCGGAGAGATCATAGACGACTTTGATGCCAAGTTTTTCTTTGACCGCTTCGAGTCCGGTGATCCAGATGCGGGCTTGTTCTTCGCGTTTTTCCGCCTCGACCCGGTCATCACCGGTGAGTTTCTCGCCATTCTCTTCGGTTTTGTGGCGGTAGCAGTGATGTGCTTCATCATTGATGACGACAATGTTTTTCTTGGTGCCCAGCTCACGGCATACCCGCCTGACCATCTGCTCAGGGGATTCGAGAAACACGCCATCACTTTCGTTCTGTTCAAGAATGGCTTTAGTCAGTTTGCCAACTTTGATCTGTTCACGCTGCATAAATGCATGGAAGTTGGTAATGATGATTTTAGATCGTTGCATTTGCTGCATCAGCTCAGGGGGGACCAGATCATGCAGGCGATAGTAGTTATCCGGGTCATTCGGCAGCAAGACACGCAGGCGATCCCGGATGGTGATGCCGGGGGTCACGACCAAAAAGGCATCGTTGAAGCGATTATCCTGGGGGTTGGCGGCTTTGTTGAGGGTCTGCCAGGCAATCAACATGGCCATCACCAGGGTTTTGCCGCTGCCGGTGGCCATCTTGAACGCCACCCGCAACAGGTCGTGATTGGCGGCCTCGTTTTCTTGCTTGAGTCGTTCCTCAATCCAACTGTCCCCGTAATCACGGGCAACTTCGGTTAAGTAGATGGCGGTTTCGATCGCTTCGATCTGGCAAAAAAACAGTTTTCTTTCACGATCGGGTTTTGTCCAGTAATCCAATAGCCTGCGGGTAACATGGGTGACATGCACATAACCGCCCAGGCGCCAATTTCTCACCCGGCTGCGTACACGATTGATAAACTCATTTTCCTGCACCCGGTTTTGCGTCCATTCAGTCTCGAACAGCACCTGTTGGGAGTTTTTCTTCTTCGGTTTTGGGATGGGAATAAAGTAGGAACTGTTTCTGCGGGATTCCCCAACCTGGTTGGTAATGCCATCTTCGTTAAAGACAAAATGGCGTTTTGGCTCGATGAAAGGTGAGTTGATGATGGGGTTTTCTATGAGCACGTCGGGCATTCGATAATTCCCTCCCAAACTGAACGGATTGTTTCAATGATACCATGTGGGAGGGTTAATAACCCAGATCGTGCTGGTTTTCTGATACCCAGCCAGGAGACCTAAAGGTCAATTGGCGCGCACGGTACTCAAGAGTAGGCTTCGCACTGAAGGCGCCGGCGCGATCAGAGGTCAGCGACCAGAGTTGTTTCCAGGAAAACAGACCTTAGCACAAATATTGCACCATACCTATTTGACAGTTTATTGATTACTCATTAAACTTTTAATCGTTAACTTCTATAAGGAGCCAAAATGACCGCTCAAAACCCTCAGATAGTGATGCGCTCTGGTCCGATACCCGGGTCAATTCACTTCCTTGAAAAAGATGAAACCGTTTTAGGTCGAGACCTTGGCAACGACATTCCGGTACCTGACCCTGAGATCTCCCGCCGGCACGCCCGTTTCATTCGCCGACCAGAGGGTTTTTACATCGAAGACCTTGGCTCAACCAATGGCACGTTTGTCAATGGTGTCCGCCTCGCTGTTCCGCAACTTTTGAAACACGGCGACCTGATCACCCTGGCCGAGAGCACGGTGATGAGTTTTGAGCTGCCCGCGGGTATGCAACAGGCGCACGTGCCGATGAGCATTCCTGCCAGTATGTTTGATAATGAAGTGGCTGCTCAGCCGACAGTCGCGGAATCCCCGGCTTACACACCGGTTGAAGCCCCTGTGTCTCCCACGCCGCTGGCCGCCGCACCCAATTTCAAACCCGACAAAAAACCCAAGGGTTGGTGCTCGGTCATCCTGATTGTGCTACTGATTGCCCTGATCATCATCGCTTTGGTGATCACATTCATGCCAACTTCCTGGTGGTGTTTGATTACTTTTGACAAATTGTCGGGTTGCCCAATCAGTTAGTTAAGACAATCTCGCATGAGAGCCATCCGAAAGGATGGCTTATTAATTAATGGCAGCTAATCAGCCCAAGCCGGACATTTAACGTTATTTGCCTTGTGAGACAAGAAAAAGCCTTATTTTCGCATCTGAGGTATAATTATAAAGTTGTAAAAATTGATTGTTAAGGCAAAAAAAGGCCGAAAAAACTATGACTGATTTACCGATTAACTTAGAAGAAACTGAACCCATTCCGTCAAGTCAAGGCCTGACCGAAGTTGTTGGAATTGATCAACAAATGCGTTCCGCGTACCTTGATTACGCCATGAGTGTGATTGTGCAACGGGCATTACCAGACGTCCGTGACGGACTGAAGCCAGTGCACCGCCGCATCTTATATGCCATGGACGACCTTGGCATCCGTTCCAACACCTCATTCAAGAAATCCGCCCGTATTGTCGGTGAAGTACTGGGCAAGTACCATCCCCATGGCGACCAGGCGGTTTATGACAGTATGGCGCGCATGGCACAGGATTTCTCGATGCGCTACATGCTGGTCAGCGGTCAGGGCAACTTCGGCTCGGTGGATGGCGACCCGCCGGCTGCCATGCGTTATACCGAAGCAAGGCTTTCGAAGATAGCTGAAGAATTATTGGCTGACCTTGACAAGGATACGGTCGAGTTCATTGACAACTTCGATGGCTCGCTGAAGGAACCCGTCATTTTGCCTTCAAGATTGCCAAACCTGTTGATGAACGGCTCCAACGGTATTGCTGTGGCCATGGCGACCAACATCCCCCCGCACAACCTGAGGGAACTGGTCTCGGCATTGACCCTGATGATCGACCGTTATGATGAGATTGAAGATATCAGCGTTGAAGAATTGATGCAGCATGTGATTGGGCCAGACTTCCCGACCGGGGGCATGATCGTTGGAAATGAGGGCATCCGCCAGGCTTACTCGACGGGTCGTGGTCACTTGATGATGCGGGGCACGGCGGCGATAGAAGAGATGAAAAACGGGCGTTTTGCCATCGCGATTACCGAGATCCCATACCAGCTGAATAAAACCTCGCTGATTGAGCGCATTGCCGAACTGGTACGTGAGGGGCGTTTGGATATGATCTCGGACATGCGGGATGAGTCCGACCGACGCGGCATGCGCATTATGATCGAGCTCAAGCGTGCCAGCCAACCGCGCAAGGTGCTCAACCAACTGTATAAATGGACGCCGCTGCAGTCGACTTTCGCAGTACAGATTTTGGCACTGGTGGATGGCGAACCGCGCATGTTGACCCTGAAACGCGCGCTGGTGCATTACCTCGAACACCGACAGGTTGTGGTTACCCGGCGCACCATGTTCGAGTTGGAGAAGGCAAAGAAGCGCGCGCACGTTTTGGACGGGTTGCTGATTGCACTGAACAATCTGGACGCGGTAATCAAGACTATTCGGGAGAGTCCGGATGCAGATGCGGCCAAGTTGCGTTTGATGGAGCGCTTCACTTTATCGGAGGTGCAAGCCCAGGCGATCCTGGATATGCAGTTGAGGCGATTGGCAGCGCTGGAACGGCACAAGATTGAAGATGAATACGAACAACTGCGAAAATTGATTGCAGAGCTTGAAGATGTGTTGGCCAACCCACACAAGATATTGGCGATCATCCGTGCTGACCTGGAAGAAGTGGCAGAGAAGTACGGCGACAATCGTCGCACGAAGATCATGCCCGACCTCGACAGCGATCTTTCCGACGAATCTTTGGTGGCAGACGAACCGATCTTTGTATCCGTCACCACGCGAGGTTACATCAAACGTGTGTCTGACTCGGCTTACCGCGCACAAGGGCGAGGGGGCAGGGGTGTAACCGGGCAAGCAGTTAAGGATGCCGACCAAGTGGCCTTCTTCCTGCGGGCTAACACGCTGGATACCATGTTGTTCTTCACTGATAAGGGCAAGGTTTACTCGGAACGCGTGTTTGAAATCCCTGAGGAGACCCGGCTTGGCAAGGGAATTCCGGTGGTGAACATTGTCAATCTTGAACCGGAAGAACATCTGACCGCGCTGCTTCCGGTGCGCAACTTAATGGACGCGAGATTCTGCACGATGGCAACCAGGCGCGGACGCGTCAAGCGTGTGCCCCTGAAAGATTTCAGCCGGGTGTACAAATCCGGCCTCAAGGCGATTACCCTCGACGAAGGCGATGAGCTGGGCTGGGTGTGCCTGACCAGCGGCGAAGATGACGTGCTCATCGTTTCTCGAAATGGGAAAGCACTGCGGTTCCACGAAAGCGAAGTGCGCTCAACCGGACGCAGCACGATGGGTGTTAGTGGTATCAGGCTGAGTAAAGAGGACGGGGTTGTTGGCCTGGAAGTGGTGAAGCCGGATGCCTACCTGTTGGTGGTGACTGAGCATGGACAGGGCAAACGCACACCGATCAAGGAATATATTCCAAAATCGCGCGGTACGCTGGGCGTCACGACGATCAGCCAGGAGGCAAGGGCTGAGATTGGCGATATTGCCCAGGTACGGTTGGTTGAGGAGGGTCAGGAGGTCACTCTGATTTCTGCCAATGGAATCGTGATGCGGACCAAGGTGGATGAGATCTCGGTGCAAGGCAGAGCCACGCAGGGCGTGAGAGTGATGGGGCTGAACGAAGGGGATACCCTGGTAGCAATGGCTGTCATCCCAGTGATTGAGGTCAAAGCGGCAGCAGAAGCTGCGGCAAAGATTCAGGACGATGATGGCTCATCCTTCGCGGCACTGACCACTCAAGATGATGTTCAGGAAGAATCAGAATCCGATGACGGTGCAGAAGACTCGGAAGAGGAAGCGGATAACTCAGCGGAGTAGAGGCGCAGAGTGACCCCGGCAGCGTCTGAGACGATCAGCGTGCCGTCAAGATCAATTTTAAGCAGGCGAAATGGTACCATTTCGCCTGTATGGTTTCTTATCGGTACGGTCTGACCCTTGAAGGCCAGGCGGCGGTTGCAATGGTCAATATATGAGTCAGCGGTCAATGAAGCACGCAAGATGTTGATCTGGTTCAGAATATGCGTTAGTAAACCGATTCGGTCAACCTGGATGCCCGTTTCACTTTCGAGCGAGCTGGCAGGGTAGATCAGGTCAACCAGGTTGGGCACGGAGTCTGGGCTGAGGTTGATGCCGATGCCCATCACCAGCCCTTGCAGGTGTTGACCATCCCAAAGCGTTTCTGTGAGGATGCCGCAGACCTTCTTGCCGTTGATGAGCACATCATTCGGCCATTTGAGCCAGGCTTTGGTTCCGGTGAGTTGTTCGATGGCCTCGATGACCGCAAGACTTGCCAAGGCGTTGAACCGGGAAAGATGAGAGCTCTCAGATGTGGTTGGTCTCAGTAAGATCGAAAAAGTTAGTGAGGACTTGGGGGTAGTGAGCCACACACGACCCAGGCGTCCGCGGCCTTTAAGCTGACGATCAGCAACGATCACCAGTCCTTCTGGTTCGTTGGCTTCGATGGCGGAGAGGATATCATCATTAGTCGAGTTGGTCTCGGCCAGGTGTTGGATTCTGAATCCATCCACTGAACTCGGAAAAATCATGTGAGATTTGTTTCTTTTGCCAGAGATGGGTGTCGTGGTACCGAGAAACAGATGCGTGCTCCTTGCTTGTAGGTTTCGTCGATCCAGATCGTGCCCCCATGGGCTTTGATAATTTCCTTGCACAAGTACAAACCAAGGCCAGTGCCTTTGGTCATGCGGGCGGCATCTTCGGAGCGGTAAAAGCGTTCAAAAACGAAAGGCAGGTCGATCGGGTCAAAGCCTTTGCCCTGGTCCTGAACACAAATTTGCACGAAATCACTGTCAAAGCGCCCTCTAACCCAAATTTCACCCTCATGAGTGTACTTCAATGCGTTGCCAATCAGATTGCTCAGAACCTGGCGCATGCGTTCTTCATCTGCAACGATGGCTGGGAAGTGATCGGTGAAGTCGACCTTAATCGCATGGTCAACTGTTTGTGTGGCGAAGCGTTTGACGGTCTGGGCAGTCAAGTCGGCAAGGTTGAGCTCAGTTGGTTTCAGGCTCAATCCGCCGCTTTGCAGGCGGGTGGCATCGAGCAGGTCTTCAACCATCGCGGTCAGGTGATCCGCTTCGTCTTCGATAATGCCAAGTGATTCCTCGACCACGGCCAAATCCCAATTGGCATCGTCGCGGCGTAAAGTGGAGGCGTAACCTTTAATCAGGGCAATGGGAGTCTTGAGCTCGTGGCTGACCACCGAAATGAAGCTGCTCTTCATCTCCTCAGCGGTTCTAAAGCGGGTGATGTCATGCACGTCGGCGATGATATTGAGCAACTCGCCTTCCGCGCTAAACAGCGGGGCGTATTTAATCGTTACCGGTAAAGGCTTTAGCCCGTCTCCGCGCTGCAAATCGCCTTCAAGGTACATCTCTGCGCGGCGATATGGCCTCCAGTTGGTTGCCAGGGCTTCCTCGATTGGCAAACCCAGCGGTGGTTTCTGCCAGCGGATTACTTCATTGAAAGGTTTGTTGACCAAGCTGTCTGGTGCGATGCTCATCATGCGCTCAAAAGCGGTATTTGCCCGGGTAATCGTCAGGTTAGGTTCCAGGATGATGATGCCATCGGCGACAGAGTCGAGCAAAGCCGCCATTCTGAGGGATTGCTCGAGGGTTTGGTTGTAAAGCCGGGCGTTGCGAACAGCGATGGCTGCCTGGTTGGCAAAGCTGGAGAGAATGGAGCGGTCGTTGGCAGTGAAGGTAGCCCGGTAGTTGCGGAACACATAAATCTGACCAATCACCTTGTGTTGGAAGGTCATCAGAATGCCGACGCCAGTGATCATGCCCATGCTGATGTCGTTGAGCATGCGATCAATTTCGGGGATTCGTTCCTCTGAGTCATCGGCACCAGATTGTTGAGAGGTTATCCAGCCCTCGATGTAATTGGTCAATGCGGGAGGGAGGTTCTGGCTGACCGCAATATGCCAACCGCTGCGTTCAGCGTCCAGGGCAATAAAGCCGGCGTGACCGCCAAGCATTTCCACAGCGACGCTCAGAATGCGGGTTAAGAGCGTGTTAAGGTCGAGTTCTTCGGTAAGGCTGCGGGAAAGTTCCAGCAGGTAATCACGTTGTCGGACGCGGTAATCAGGTAACATGGGCTAATTTTATCACTTTGGGCTTGACTATTATTTGGGTAGAAAAAAAATAAGCCCCTGACTCATCCTCAGGGGCTTGATCGATGAGTTTCCTAAAATAGCTTGTGTTTCTTTTCAGCCAATGAGATACATTCATCGATGATCAGGAGGGCTTCGTCCACTTCAGATTTGGAGGTGGAGAGGGGTGGGGCGATGCGGATGACACTTTTGCCACAGCCAAGCAGCAAGACGCCCCGTTCGAAAGCCAGATCAACCACATCATCGCGCAGTTTCTCCGCGGCGTGTTTGGACTCGCGATCCTCAACGAATTCAACACCCAGCATGAAGCCCATGCCACGCACATCGCCGATGCTGGGGTGCTTTTGCTGCAGATCCAGCAAGCCTTCTTTGCAGTAACTGCCAACAACACGGGTGTTCTCAAGATACTTTTCTTCGATCAACTTAAAAGTCGCCAATGCAGCAGCACAAGAGATCGGGTTGCCGCCGTAAGTATTGCCATGGGAGCCCCTGGGCCAGTTCATGACCCTCTTTTTGGCAATTAAAGCGCCAAGGGGCATACCTGAGGCAATGCCTTTAGCGCTGGTAATCATGTCTGGCTCAACGCCGAAGTTTTCGATCGCCCACCACTTACCCGTGCGACCCATGCCGGATTGCACTTCGTCCGCGATCAGCAGGATACCGTATTTGTCGCAGAGTTCACGCAATGCTGGGAAAAAATCGTCCGGAGGTACGATGTAGCCGCCTTCACCCTGGATCGGTTCGATCAGGATGCCAGCAATGTCTTTACCGGGTACCAGGCGACCGATCATTTCCTCCTGAATGTAGTTGACCACCGTCTCGCCATCACCCATGCCGTGCTTTCGGACTAGCAGCGGTCGGTAGGGGTTGGGGAAGGGCACGTGCAGCACGCCATTCATCAGGGGGAAGAAGCCACCTTTGTAATTGGCCTTGCTGGCAGTGAAAGTGACCGCGCCAAGGGTGCGGCCGTGGAAAGCGCCAAGGAAGCCGATGAATTGAGAAGCCTTGGTGTGGTAGCGAGCCAGCTTGATAGCACTTTCGATACTTTCGGTGCCAGAATTGGTCATGAATGAGCAGGTTTCTTCTTGCCAGGGGGCGTGCTCAGCCAACTTTTCGCCCAATTGAACCCAGTTCTCGTGGTAAAAGTCGGAGGAGATATGAATGAATTTTTCGGCTTGTTGTTGAATTGCTTTAACCACTGCGGGGTGGCTGTGACCAGTGGCGACTACCGCAATGCCAGCCGCAAAATCCAGGAAGTGGTTGCCGTCAACATCCCATACCTCGGTGCCTTTGCCACGATCCATGACGAACGGGTAGCCACGCGGGTAGGAGGACGAGATAACTTTTTGGTCCCGCTCGATCAACGCTTTTGCCTTGGGACCGGGTAAATTCATGGGCTGCATAGACTCTCCTTATTCGTGTTAATTAAAATGACTCGCTGCAGGTGAGATCAGTGAGTCAGTTCGTGATTTCACGAACAAATTATATCATACGGAGGTTTGTGCTTTCGACTTGAAAGGAAGCGATTGGAATCTGGCTAAGCGAATGACATCGGTCATGTCCATGACCAGCGGAGTGATTGAGATGTAGCCGGCCTTAATGGCGCCATAGTCGGTGCCAGGTTCTTCGATGCCGGTCGGAGCCAGGCCGCCGATCCAGTAGTACGGCTTACCGCGTGGATCAACTCTTTTCTCAACCACATCATGGTAGATGCGCGTGCCCTGTCGGACAAATTGCACACCCTTATAGGAGCCATCCGGCAGGTAAGGCAGGTTGATGTTCCAAATCGGTGGAGGAAGTTCACCCTCGTAGCGGCCAAAGAGTTCAAGAATGACTTCGACTGCGGCTTTGGCAGCGCCCTCGAAATCAAGGGGGCCTTCGTGATATTCTGGAGCGTCCAGCGACACCGCAAAACCCGGGCGACCGTTGATGGAAGCTTCCATCGCGGCTGTAACCGTTCCCGAATAGGTGACATCCAGGCCAACATTGGCGTTGGGGTTGATGCCTGAGACGACAAAATCGATCGGTTCTTCAACTATACCCATTAATGCCAGGGCGACACAGTCTGAGGGCGCGCCGTCGCAAGCCAAGGCCGTTGAACGATCCGCGAGTTGTGTTGGGATAACGCGCATGGGGCGGTTCATGGTTTTTACATGACCGCTGGCGCTCCAATTCTTGTCCGGCGCCAGTACAGTTACATGCACATCCGCAATTGTGCGCAGTGCTTTTGCGATGGCCAATAAACCCGGTGCAGTGACTCCATCATCGTTGGTGACTAAAATGTGCATTTTGACCTTTCAATGTCGTTTGCGATTTTTCTTGCGAGTAATTTCAGGCGTGGAGGAGGGGATACCTGTGGTTGGGGTGGCTGGGTTGATGACATCGGAGCCTTGCAGGGCGCGCGTGTTTTCGTTAGCGGCGGTGGGCAGGAAGCGGAACATGCGTGAGATCACGGTTTGGCGAACCTCAGAAAGTAGCTCGGTGAACATCACGCTGGCCTGACTCTTGTATTGAATCAACGGATCGCGCTGAGCATAAGATTCAAGACTGATGGAGACACGCAGGGCTTCCATGCGAGTCAAGTACTCCACCCAACTCTCGGTGATAGTGCCGAGCAGCAACTGGCGATAGATGCGATTTTGGGCTTTATCCCCCAGCACAGGCACGGCTTTGGCGCGTATTTCAGCGTTCAAGTCGGTGAGGGGTGTTTCAGCAATCCCCGCGAAAGCTTGCTGACCAAAGACGACTTGCATGGCTTGCTTGGTTGACTCCGGGAGGGCGGATAAGAGCAGATCGCTTTTTTGAATGTGTTCCCATTCTGCATTGCCAAAGATGGTGAGCAGTTTAGCTTCAGCGCCTTCGAGATGGGTAAGTACATCCGCGGTGATGGTGTCTGGTGACTTGCGGTCGAGCTGTTTAGCCAGTGAGAACAGGTAGGTTAAGCGGTTTGAGGACCTTAGGACACGGCGGTGTGATTTGGCATCGAAGCCAACCACAGTCCCCCTGGTGGTGAGCTGTAGCAGCTCGAGGCGTGCATCTCTTTCGGTCAAACCAGCGGTAAGCGCGGCTGTATTGGCTGCCAGATCTTTAGCAATGTCGCCTTCCGCGCCGAGCATACGCTCCGTGCGACGTTTGAGGCTGGCTTCGACCTGCCCGACAATTTGGCTGGAAACTTCATTCCAGGGCAAGCTTGCCATTTCGGGAGCTTTGAGTGACCAGGTCTCGTTGAAGCGTCTTTCAAGGGTCAGCAAACTGCGTCGGATCAGATTGAGCGTCAGGCTGCTCTTGAGCACGTCCTTCAACTGCGTTTTCATGGCTTGTGGGTCTTCAAGCAACTGGCGTTGTTGGGTCCCGGTCAGGCGGATTTGAGCCTGAAGGATTTGAGTGAGTTCAGCCTGAACGTCGTGGGGTTCGCTGTCATCGAGCATGTCGAGGTAAGCATCAAGAGCGTCGCTGCGCTCCGCGAGTTGAGTTTTGAATGTCTCGCCGCTTTTGTCCAACATGACGTGCACAACATTGAGGATGTGTTGGTTCTCGGCTTCGACGGCTTCCCCAGCCAAATTGAGCAGTTTTTCAGTCAGCTCTGTTTCACTGGAGGGCTCCCCAAGCGCTCTTAATGCGAGTTCATAAGAAAAAGAGGGATATTCCGCCCACTGGGTATTCAGGGTTGGTTGGACTTCTTCAAGCCAGGCCAGCAGCTTCCAGGGACCTTCTGTGTCATCCAGACCTGCTCTGACACGCGCACCAAGTTCGGCGTGCAGCATCTCGGTGACGTCTTCGTGCATGTCTTCTTTGTTAAAGATGCGATCGCGCTGGGTGTAAATTCGGTTACGCTGGGTGTTAAGTACGTCGTCATATTCGAGCAAGTGCTTTCGAACATCAAAATTAGCGCCTTCGACGCGGGTTTGCGATTGCTCGACTACCTTCGCGATCAGTCCCAGCTCGATGGGTAAGTTCTCGTCGATCTTGAAACGAGTGAGCAGGTTTTCCATCTGGGTTCCGCCGAACATGCGCATCAGTTCATCGTCTAACGCAAGGTAGAAGCGTGAGGAACCCGGGTCGCCCTGGCGGGCGGCGCGACCACGCAGTTGGTTGTCGATTCGTCTGGCTTCGTGGCGCTCAGTGCCTACCACGTGCAGACCGCCGAGTTCTCTGACCTTGGCCATGTTGTCCATGTACGCCAAAAAGGCACTCATTGCGGTTTGCTCGTCTTCACTCAATTCGGTTTGCAAGGATTGAACGGCGCTGAGACGCTCCTGCATGTTCATGTTGTAAGGGTCCAGATGACCTTTGGAAGCCAGCACCTGATTGACCTGCGCGAGCAAACTTTCTGAGAGTTCACCGCCCAGTTTGATGTCGACACCGCGACCAGCCATGTTGGTGGCAATGGTCACCGCGCCAAAAGCGCCAGCACCGGCTATGATCAGAGACTCTTCCGTGTGCTTGCGCGCGTTGAGCACTTTGTGGGGGATTCCACTATCAAAAACTGGTTCGAGGCGCGGCCAGTTACTTTCTTCGAGGCGCAACGTACCGAGTACATCCGCCCGATTGGTTGGATCGGCCAGGTCCATGGAAGTTAAGCCAAATTGGCTGCCAAGCTTTCGCAATTCGGGCATGCGCAGTTTTTCAAGAGGTTCGTTGAGTAAGGTTAGCTCTGGGGCAGCCTGATAATCTTCTTCTTTAAAACCCTTGGTCTTCAGCCAGGCTTGACGGATCAGCGCAACTTGCAGGACTCTGCGCACCATTTCAGGCGCGAGTCGCTCCGAGAGCCGTTCAGAGGCTTCCACCGAGGTAGTGCCAACCAACTGTGGGCGGCCAATGACATGCCAGCGCATGATCTCGAGCACGATCGCGCGCAGTTTGCCTTCAGCGGTGCGATAGATCACATCGGTGTAATCCTTGCGCTTATAAAAGAGCGGTTTGCGCTCTGGGTCATTCGGGTCGGTATAGTAGGTGTATTTGTAGCCCTCTTCGTCCCTGTCGGACTCTTCAACCAAACCTGAATCCGCCCTTGAAGAGCGGTACTCCAGGTTGGTGGGGATAGGCAGAACGTCCAGACCATAAATGCGGAAGAATTCTTCCTGCTCGGTCAGCGCGGTACCGGTCATGCCGGCCAGTTTCTTGTACATGCGGAAATAATTCTGGATCGTGATGGTGGCATGGGTGATGTTCTCAGCCTGAACCTTGACGCCTTCTTTCGCTTCCATAGCTTGATGCAGACCGTCTGACCATCTGCGTCCTGGCATCATGCGGCCGGTGAACTCGTCGACAATGATTACTTCGCCGCCCTGGACGATGTATTCCTTGTTGCGGTGGAAGAGGTACTGCGCTCTCAACGCTTGTTCAAGGAAACCGAAGATACGCGCTTGCTCGGGGGAAATATCCTCGGGACGATCGGGGTCGGAGAGGGGTTGACCGAGCAATTCTTCAACATGCTGCCTGCCAAGTTCGGTAAGGGAGACGCCGCGATCTTTTTCGTCGAGTTCGTAATCTTCTGGGTTGAGTGCGCGCACAACCTGCGCCATGCGGTTGTAGTTTTCAGCGTCGTCGTTGGCAGGACCAGAGATGATCAAAGGTGTACGGGCTTCATCGATCAGGATGTTGTCGACCTCATCGATAATGGCAAAGTGATGACCGTTTTGCACGCGGTCATCCCAAGTCATGGTGATGTTGTCGCGCAGGTAGTCGAAACCAAATTCACTATTAGTGCCGTAAGTGATGTCAGCCTGGTAGGCGAATTTACGATGGACGGGACGCAGCAGATTTGTTTCTTCCTTTAAGGAACGTTCTTCAGGGTCGTAAAGATAGGCTTGTGGGGCAGCGCCAGAGGTGGTCGCAGACTGCAAAATACCCACGGACAAACCCAGCTTGTGATAGATCGCACCCATCCAGCGACCGTCACGCCGCGCCAGGTAATCGTTGACAGTGATCAGGTGCGAGCCTTTGCCCTCAAGCGCGTTGAGGTAGAGGGGCAGGGTAGCCGAAAGGGTCTTGCCTTCACCGGTACGCAATTCGGAAATGGCGCCTTGGTGGAGGTTGATACCGCAGATCAGCTGAACGTCATAGTGACGTTGCCCAAGCACGCGTTTAGAGGCTTCACGCACGGTGGCAAACGCCTCGGGCAACAGGTCATCCAGTTTTTCTCCTTTAGCAAGGCGGGCTCTGAATTCGTCTGTCTTTGCGGCAAGCGCTTCATCGCTCAAACCCTCGAAATTGGGTTCGAGCGCGTTAATCTGGTCAACGATAACAGTCAGGTCTTTGATTTTCCGTTCGTGCGGATCTCCGGAGAAGATTCGCGAGAGTTTCTTGAACATAAGTTATTCCTCGATGCTTCCATGGCGCAGTGTGGTAAAAAGCGCGGAAAACATTATAGCATAGGCGGGCCGGCATCTACAGGCGAGGGGAAAGTTGAACATGTAACAGCCCAAATATTGCCTAAATCCGTCGAAAAGTATACAATCACCATCAGTCACCACCCTATGATCGGAGGCAGTATGTCAGGGTCTGATACGGATAAAAAGTTGCGCGTTGTAATTGTTGGGGCAGGGATAGCAGGGGTTAGCGCGGCAGAAGCGGCGCATAGCGCTGCTCCTGAGACTGACATCACGCTTATCTCTGAGGAGAAAAACCCGCCTTATTTTCGCATGAATCTGACCCGCTATTTAGCTGGCGAGTTGGATCGAACGCGGCTCGACTTGCACAAGTTTGAGTGGTACCTGCAAAATCACATCAAACTGATTCTTGACCGCACAGTGACAGTGATCAATCCTGCTGAACACACGGTGACAACCTCGACTGGAGACGTAATCCCCTACGACAAATTGATCCTTACTGCTGGGGCAACACCTTTCGTGCCGCCGTTTGCTGGCAAGGAAAAGAAAGGCGTGCAGACCGTGCGTACGCTGGACGACGCCGATGCCATTCTCAACGCCTGTCAGGACCATGCTGAGGTGGTGTGCATTGGCGGCGGTTTATTGGGGCTGGAAACAGCGGGGGCGATTGCCAAAAGAGGAGCCAAAGTCACGGTGGTGGAAGCCCTGGACTGGCTATTGCCGCGCCAACTGGACCGGACAGGCAGCCTGATCCTGCAGGAAAATATAGAAGCCATGGGTATTAAAGTGATTGTGCCCGGCAAAACCAAAGAAATCGTGGGCGAGGGCAAGGTCAGTGGCGTGTTGCTTGAGGATGGCACCTTGCTGCCAGCCACTCTGGTAGTGGTCAGCGCTGGCATTGCCCCCAATCTTGGGCTGGCTAAAGCGGCTGGGCTTGCGGTCAATCGCGGCATTTTGGTGTCTGATCATATGGAAACTTCGGCCCCCGACATCTTCGCCGCGGGGGATATCGCTGAGCATCACTCGCGGGTGTATGGATTGTGGGCACCGGCCAAGAGCATGGGCACGGTGGCTGGCAAAGCTGCGATAGGCAAACCGGTCACGTTCCCTGGTGATCCGCCTTCGGCAAAGTTAAAAGTGTTGGGCATCGACATGTTCAGCATCGGCCAGTTTGCCCCGTCCGAGCCTTCAGACTTTCTGGTTGCCCAAGCCAGTGAAGGAAATTACGCAGCTTTCCTGTTTAGGAGTGGGCTGATGATCGGGGCGATCCTGTTGGGAGACGCATCGTGGTCGGCGGAGGTCAAGCAGGCGGTTGAGGATAAACGCGACTTTTCCGAGGAGTTAAAGGGTAAGCTGAGAGTGAAGCACATTAAACGGATCTTGACTGGGTTGTAAATCCTTACAGGTTTGGAAAATCTATTGACAATTAAAAAAAGTAATAATATAATTTATAAATTCGTGAATAAATCACAAATTTTAGCATTATAAGCAAGGATAATACTATGTTGATTGAGTTTACTGTTGGAAACTTTCGGTCATTTCAAGATCAAGCTAAAATAAGCATGGTTGCTGCAAAAATTAGATCTCGTAACCTTAGCATTGATGAAAACAACACGTTTAGTGGTCAAAATGGTCTGAAACTGCTAACTAGTGCCTCGGTGTATGGAGCAAACGCAAGTGGGAAAAGTAACCTGGTTCGCGCAATGGCTTTTATGCGCCATTTCGTTATCACTTCCTCAAAAGAGTCTCAGGCAGGTGATTTAATCCCTGTAGATACTTTCAGATTAAGCACAATCACTGAAAATGAACCAGCATTCTTTGAGGTAGTGTTTCTTATGGATGGTGTGCAATATCGTTATGGATTTGAAGCATCCAAGGAACGAGTAATCACTGAATGGCTCTTTTCAGTTCCTAGTACAAAAGAAGCCACATTGTTTATTCGAAGCGAAGATGGGATCAAACCTTCTGCTAGATTCAAAGAAGGTAAAGGTCTGGAGGAGAAAACCCGTTCCAATGCACTGTTTTTATCAGTGGTGGCTCAATTCAACGGGCTAATTGCCAAAAAAGTTGTGGACTGGTTTCAACACATTGGTATTGTCTCTGGGTTAGATGACACAGCATACCGGAACTATACTGTATCCAAGTTTGCTGATGGAAAATTTCGTTCTGAGATTATTGAACTAATAAGAAAATTAGATTTAGGCATTAATGATATTTTTCATGAAAGCGTGGACAAATCTCTATTAATCTTACCTAACGAAATGCCTGATGAATTCAAGAAATTAATTATGACGAACATTCAAGGGGATATCACTGCGATAAAAACTATTCATGAAAAATGGGGAATGGATCATCCTTCAGGAACATCAACTTTTGATATGGGAGATGAGTCAGAGGGAACCCAAAAACTCTTTTTCCTTGCTGGACCTCTACTAGATACACTTTCTTCAGGGAAAATTCTTATTATTGATGAGTTGGAAGCACGGCTTCACCCCCTAATAACGAGAACTGTGATTGGTATGTTTAATTCACTTGCCACCAATCCTAATCGAGCACAACTTCTTTTTACTACTCATGATACGAATTTACTCTCAAAAAAATATTTTCGTCGCGATCAAATCTGGTTTATTGAGAAGGATTACCGAGGTTGTAGCCATCTATATTCATTGGCAGATCTCAGAGTACGGAATGACGCTTCATTCGAGAGCGATTATATTGATGGTCGTTATGGAGCAATCCCATTTATTGGCAACATTCGTCAGGTTATTGTGGATGAGTAATGAGTATGCCTCACCGAAATCAATTAAAAGAGCGCCGACCCAATCACACACGACGCTTGAATTTATTTGAACCCCGTCAAAGTTTCCTTATAGTCTGCGAAGGAGAAAAAACGGAACCATACTATTTTTCGCGATTTCCAATTCCCCAGGATTCTATAGTTATTGTAGAAGGTATAGGTGCAAACACGTTAAGTCTTGTAAAAGAAACTATTCGTTTAAAGTCAGAAAAGAAGTATAACCAAGTCTGGTGTGTGTTTGATATGGATTCATTTTCCATAGAAAATATTAACTCAGCTATACAATTAGCTGAAAGAAATGGCATCAAACTTGCGTACTCCAATGAGGCTTTTGAACTTTGGTATATTTTACATTTTGAATACCTAAATTCTGGAATAGATAGACAGCAATACAAAGAAAAATTGAATCGATTGTTGGGATTTCGATACCAAAAAAATAATCCTCAAATATATGATTTGATTTGGTCCCGTCAAAAAGTTGCAATTAGAAATGCCAGAAGGCTACTTTCAGAGTATACAAATCCACATCCCTGGACTAACAACCCTTCTACATCTGTGCATCTGCTTGTAGAACAATTAAATCGTCTATTTTGGGAAGAATAACCCTCTAATTTCTCTATTAACCTTGATCGTTTGTCTATAAATGATAGGACGAGGACATCAATTATTTTTGTCTATCGCTATTTTGGCATTAACGATCGGTCTTTAGACATCTAGTAGAACCACATTTTGATAGACAAAATCGGTTAGGCTTGCTATAATATCGGTCTTATTTGGGCGCGTAGCTCAGTTGGTTAGAGCGCACGGTTCACATCCGTGAGGTTCGTAGGTTCGAGCCCTATCGCGCCCATTTTGACTCTCTCAACGAGAGAAATTTAGTTACCTTCATCACGGATATTCTGCTCCTGTCCTCACGGATGAAACAGAGAAAGGAACCAGTCTAAAAAAACTGGTTCCTTTTTTTTTGTTCCAAGACCAGCAAAGCGTTATCCAAACCATATTTGACCACATGGAGGTACCACGGATGAACAACCTTACTCTTTCCAAGGCCTTAGAAGGCCATATGATCATTATGTAGGGTGGGTCGGACCGGTTTCCAATGCGAAATAGGAACTTAATAAATCATAGGTCTGACCCACCAATAATCTCTTGATGATAATGGAGATGGTGGGTTGAACCTTGTCGACAATACAGCTCATCATGTCCAAGTTTAGCTCAACCCACCCTACAAGGCTGCAAGACGCTCGGTCAGAAGACCGGCGCGATCAGAAGTGAAAAGGGATCGGGAGACTACCCATTTGCTCCGCGGTGGGTACAGGTGGCGCAACCGGGGATTGTATGTAGGGTGGGTCGGACCAGTTTCCAATGCGAAATAGAAACTTAGAAAATTCACAGGTCTGACCCACCAAAAATCTCTTGATGATAATGGAGATGGTGGGTTGAGCCTTGTCGACAATGTAACTCATCATGTCCAAGTTTAGCTCAACCCACCCTACAAGGCTGCCAGTATGGCGTGAGGGTTTGTTAGGTGTGGTTTGAAGTAGGGGAAGTCTTTAAGTTTCAGCAGAAACATCAACACCCGCAAACTGCTTTGGTACTCTTGGGGCACTTACAAGTCTTGTGTGGAGCGGCTTAATAAAAAAATTGCGATCGGTACCCAAAGGCAGATTTCGCGCTTAGGAGACCGTCGCGAGGCTGCGAAGCGATCTCGTAGTCTGGCGATTGGTGAACGAGATTCAGAGCATCCGAATTAGCTCGTCTAATCAATTGCGAGATTGCTTCACTGCGTTCGCAAGGAAGCTCGATTCCCGTCGTCGCGAGCTCTTTTGCGTGGCGATCTCGTAGTCTGGCGATTGGTGAACGAGATTCAGAGCATCCGAATTAGCTCGTCTAATCAATTGCGAGATTGCTTCACTGCGTTCTTAAGGAAGCTCGATTCCCGTCGTCGCGAGCTCTTTTGCGTGGCGATCTCGTAGTCTGGCGATTGGTGAACGAGATTCAGAGCATCCGAATTAGCT